>CAZYTN010000240.1:0-3815 GCA_964650115.1 uncultured Sulfuritalea sp. | reverse complement strand
ACCGCAGCCGGGGATCCCTTGCGTCCCGCATGGGCGCTGGTGCCGGAAATTTCGGTCTGCGGAACCATGAGCGCGCTGCGTACATAATCGACTACCGCCTCAATGTCGGCTGCTGGCACGCGACCCCCAAAACCGGCCATTGCCGTTCCTGGGCGGCCGGTGGTTACGGAAGAAATCATGCGGTCGCGGGTCAGTTCTGCGCGGGCCTGGGGGGACGCCAGGTCGCGTGCCGGTGTCGAACCGCCAATAGGCAGATTGCTGCCTTGTCCGCGCGCGCCGTGGCAGGCGATGCAATTTTGCGCATAGACCGCCTTGCCACGTTGCAGCCTGGGATCGAGCGCGACAACCATGAAGGTCTTGCGGATGTAGTCTGTCACCCCTTCAATTTCCGCAGCGCTCAGCTGGGTTTTCCAGCCCACCATGGCGGTGCCCGGCTTGCCGTGGGCGATGATGGTAATCATGGTTTCGCGGCTGAGTTCACCGGCGCCGGTGAAATCACGCGGCGGCGGGTTCAGGCTGTTCTGCGCCCGGCTGCGGCCGTCACCCCGGTCGCCGTGACAAACCGAGCAATAGTTGTGGTAAATCGCATCCGGTTTTGATGCTGCGTTCTTGGCGTCATGTTTGCCTGCGATTGCCATGACAGGAACAAGCGTCCCTAGTGACATGGCAACCAACAGGGGGATTCGCAGGAATAAGCTGAAAAACCGGGTTGCAGTCATGGCTTGGCGGGGGCTCCATGGAAGTGTTCGCGCAAGTAGCGCAGGGTAATGCCAACGATTGGCGCACGGCAATGCATGGGAATGGCAGAAGCACATAGTGCGCCCGAAAAAACTTGGTTCGATTCTTGCGTGACACCTTAAACATTTTTACGCCAAGGAGCAAATTCCCTGTCGAACTCAGGGAGGACTCACATACTACAATGGGGCTTGCTGTGTTGCGGATTCTGCTGGTTCTTTCTCCCCTGCTATTGTGGATATTTTCCTTTGGGCCGCGCGATGGAATCGCGGTTGCATCAGAAAAATCTTCAGGGCGGGATATATTTCTGCAAAATTGCGCCGCGTGCCACGTCAATGGCGTGGCCCAAGCGCCGCGTGTAAGCAGTCAAGCAGAATGGGAGCCTCGGCTGGCAACAGGGCGTCAAAGTCTTTTGAACTCCGTCCTGCGCGGCAAGGGCGGCATGCCGCCAAAAGGCGGGAACGCTTCCATATCGGATGCACAGGCAACGGAAGCGCTGGACTACATCATGGGCCGGGTGCTGGAGCACGAGGCTGAGGCCGCCAAGCGGCCGGGATCCTGAACTCGCCAGTGCAAAGGCCTTGAGATAGTTTCTTGAAGTTAATGAATCTGGAGCGGGTTGGTCCAAGTGACGTATTGGCTTGATCGGATGTCGAAACTGGGTTTGTCTGCATGCGGCGAACCTGGGGCGGTGCGTCGTCTAGCGGCAGATCTGTTCGTCGGGTGGATGTCCAGCCTGGGCGGAAAACTGGCTCTCGGGCTGCTGGCGCTGTCCTGCGCCAACGCTTTTGCCGACGTCAGAGATACGCCGCACAATCTGATCAAGTCGCGTGACAAGAGCGTCAGCGAGAAACTGGTCTGCGTGTTTTGTCATACGCCGCTGAAAGAGGAGGGAGACAATCTACCCGGATCTGATGGAACCGGTGGCGCGACGGCCCCGCGCTGGCAAAAGTCTCTGGCGGATGGGTTCGTGTTTACCATCTACGACGACATCGGCCGGCTTGGCTTGGGCAAGCCCTCGGTGGGTTCGCAATCGTTGGCCTGCCTGTCCTGCCATGATTCCAATCAGGCGTTCAGTGTTGGGAAGACATCGGCCGATCATCCGTTCGGCGTGCCATATCGTGGCGCTGTCAAATACATGGGCCCCGGCAGTGCCAGCGTGACACCGAAAGAGGATTTCTCGGCGCCGTTTCGTGCGGCCCGGCATCTGTTTGCCTTCGACGATTTTCACGAAGCCAGTCAAGGTACCGTCGAAAATCGGGCGGTCTTCTGGGTATCGCGCAACGGCGTGACCGCGCGTCGCACGCGCAACGATCTGCCGCTTTACGGGCGGGCCAGCGACGGTAGCGACCTGACGACCGCGGAAGGCATTCTCGTGCCGCACATCGAGTGCAGCAGTTGTCACGATCCGCATGCCACGACGGAAACCTTCCTGCGCGTTTCCAGCGCGGGCAGCCAATTGTGTTTGACCTGTCACGACAAATAAACGCTATCCTTTATCAATATCTGGACCAAGGAGTCGATGGATGAAGACGGACCTCCGTACCCCGGCGCGAGTAGTATTACTGTTGTGTATGCTGGGCTTGAGTGCCTGCGTGACGGTGCAAAAGCGCGACATCGACCAGACCGGGCGGGCGGCTCGGTCGCTGGTTTACCCGGAGCCGCCGGATGAGCCGCGCTTCGTGTACGAACGCGCGATTCGCGGAAGTACCGATGTCGTGCCGGAGGCCGACGCGTCGGCACTCAAGCGGGTGCTGACCGGCACTTCGGACGAGAGAGCCGAACGGCTGACCAAGCCTTACGCGATCGCGGTGCACAAGGGCAAGATCTTCGTCTCCGATTCGGTAAGCAGGACGGTGAAGGTATTCGACGTGCGCGGCAAGAGGTACTACCGGATCGGCGACGGGGATGGCGAGGGCCGCATCGCCAAGCCGCTGGGCATCGATCTCGATGGCGCCGGCACTCTCTACGTGGCCGATGCGACACAAAAGCGCATTCTCGTATTCGACAACGAAGGCAAGTTTCTGCGCAAATTCGGGGGCCCCAAGATGTTCGATCGCCTGTCGAGCGTGACGGTGACCGAAAGTGGCGACAAGGTCTACGTGGTCGATATCGGCGGGGTCAGTTCCGACCAGCACCGGGTGCGGGTATTCAACGGTGTTACGGGCGAACATTTGTTCGATATAGGCAAACGCGGTACCGGACCGGGCGAGTTCAATCTGCCGCGCGACGTCGCCCTGGGCAAGGATGGCCGAATCTATGTGGTCGATGGCGGTAACTTCCGCGTGCAGATTTTCGACAAGGACGCCAAGTTCATCAAGAGTTTCGGTGCGGCCGGCAAGCAACTCGGCAACTTTGCCCGGCCCAAGGAAATAGCCACCGATCGGGACGGCAACGTCTATGTCGCCGATACGGCTTTCGGCAATTTCCAGATATTTACCCCGGACGGCGAACTGTTGATGTACATCGGCGATCGTTCCGAGCAGGACATCCCCGCCGGTTACATGCTGCCTTCAGGCATCGCGGTCGATGAGGATGGCCGTATTTATTTCGTGGATCAATGGTTTGCGCGGATCGACGTGTTCCGGCCGCATGCGCTGAAGGAAAGCGAGGGCTATCTTGGACGTGGGCCGGGCGCAAGCAAGGCGGCCAAATAGCTTTCTTGATTTTGAGAAGTCGTTTTCTTGTTTCTTGGACTTGGATTTCGGCGGCGTGTGACAAAGTTGGCATTCATGCGGAAATTGCGGGTATCTGTGACCTGAAGAAAGCCTCTCGAAGAGTGGCATGAATACTGCTTTATGTCTGGCGCAGGAAGTTATCTCGATAGCCCAGACAAAAAAGGAGCAGGTCATGAAAATCGGAAAAGGTACAGGCCGTGTGGCTAGGTGGCTGGTGGCGGTGGTCATGGCCTTCGGCGCATCGGTCGCCATGGCGCAAATCACCGGCACCAAGCATAACTTGGGAACCGGCGGCACACAGACCAACAAGGTAACCGCCGGCACCAGCGAAATCTGTGTGTTCTGCCACACCCCGCACGCGGCCGACGTTTCGACGGCCGGCGTTCCCTTGTGGAACAAGCG
>CAZYTN010000239.1:0-3843 GCA_964650115.1 uncultured Sulfuritalea sp. | reverse complement strand
GTCGGCTGCCAGACCAACCGGCCCTTCGGCATCGTCGGCGAATCCTTCGAGAACCCGCTCTACCTGGACAAGATGGTCGAGACCTTCGGCGGCGAAGCGCTGACCAGCTATGATCAGAAGGTCACCTGCTGCGGCGGTGCGTTGGCCTTTTCCGAACCGGAAAAGAGCCAGAAGCAGATCCGCGACATCGTCGAGTCGGCCTACGATGCCGGTGCCGAGATGATCGTCACGCCCTGCCCGCTATGTCAGGCCAACGTCGAGGTGTATCAGTCGGAAATCAACAAGAAGCAGGGCACCAAGTTCAACATGCCGGTGCTCTACTACTCGCAGTTGATGACCATCGCCTACGGCGGCAGCGCCAAGGACGCTGGCCTCAACGGCCAGCTGATCCGCGCCGAAAAGCTGGAAAAGATCGCCGGCAAGTAAGCCCTGCGGAGGCGGCAGGCAGAATTGCCAGCGAATCGGCGTATCGCCGGTGCCGACTTTTTGTATGTAAGGAATGAGGAAGGCTGTCCACCTTCCCCAGGGCGATCTACTCGCCGTCATCCACCGTATCGCTCTCGGCCTCCAGTGCCCTTTTCTTGGCCGCCTCTCGTTCCTCGACCAGACGCTTTTCCTGCACCTTGGCCAGGCGCTCCTGCGCCGCTTCGGCATTGAGCGCAATGCTTTCTTCGCCGAACAGCACCTGGCGCAGGAAGCGAAAGGCGAACTGCAGCAGGGCGACATCGTCTTTCGCGAACGATTCCCGCTCCTCAGGCTTCAGATCGAACAGCTTGGCAAAGGATTCGGCGAAGACGAACTCGCGGAAGCGGTCGATGTCATAGCAGGCCATGAAAAAGAGCTGCCGGCTGCGCAGGGTCGGCTTGCCGATGGTCGGCCCCGAGGACTTCTTCTTCAGTACCAGCTGGCGCCAGCCGCGCGCCAGCTCGTCGTATTCCTCAAGCCCCTGTTCCTTGCGGTAGTCAGCGATGGTGATCGGGCGCTTCTCATAATGGCCCTTGCAGTGGTCTTCCTTGACGATCGCATAGGAGTCACGGTCGACATATTCGTCCTGCTTGCGCATCGACAGCAGGGCTACCGGATAGTAGCGGCAGGCGGTCGGCCTGTCGGTATAGATGTCGCAGCCTTCCGGCTTCATGAAACGGCAGCTGGTGCCTCCTTCGACGGGCCGGAACTTGACCCCGGCGATGCTGTCCTTGTCAAACTCATAAGGCACCGTGTAGTTCTTGAGGAACTCGGTGGAAGTGATGCCGAGTCGCGTCTTCATGCGTAGCACGTCGTAAGGCGTCAGTGAAATGTCGATGTTGGAACAGCAGGCGTTCCAGCAGCCGATACCCTTGTGGCAGGAGAACTCGATGACATGGCTGCCCTCCACCATGGTGGGGAGGACCGGACTTTGCGGAAAGGGAATATCGGGCTGAGACATGGAACACCTCGTGAAAACTGGGGTTTAAACGGCAGTAGATCCCACCAGGGGATACCGTCCGCGCCGTAAGGGACGCGGACATAAAGAAAACAGGCCGGGAGCCTCGCGGCTTCCGGCCTGCCATGTTACCGCTGACAGGGCTATTAGTGCGGAGCCGCCGCCTTGAACAGCTTGGACTTGTCGATCAGATCGACATGCTTGCGCTTGAAACAGGTCCACTTCTTGGTGTGCTTGTCGTAGATCGAATTGACGAAGCAGTGCCAGTTCTTCTCGTCGACGAAGTTCTTGTCGGTGCGATAGTAGAAGCCGGGGTAACGGCTCTCTTCGCGGAACTGGATGTGCTTCATGTGGGCTTCGGCCGTCAGGATGCGATGGTAGTTTTCCCAGGCGCGCAGCAGTTCGTGCAGATCCTTGGCACGTAGCTTCAAGGAATCTTCCTTCAGCATCTCGAGCTTCTCTTCGGCAACGGCCAGCATCTTGTCGTTGGTGTTGTAGTAGGTGGCGACACCGGCAACGTACTCGTCCATGATCTTCTGCAAACGCATCTGCAGCATCTTGGGCGTGATGTAGTTGGGGTTGACGTCGATCGCCGTGGTGTAGTCCTTGTGCTCCAGGAAAGTGCGCGCCGGCCTCCAGATGGTTTCGGCGATCTGTTCGGTGGTCTCGTCGAACTCGAGCTTGAAATCGGTATTGTCGAGCACGTACTTGATCATCGACTTGGCAGCCAGACGACCCTCCGTATGCGAACCGGAGGAGAACTTGTGGCCGGAGGCGCCGACACCGTCGCCGGCCGTGAACAAACCCTTGACCGTGGTCATCGAGCGATAGCCCCAGTTCCAACCCTTGGGCAGGTGCGCCGGGATACCGTCGTATTCTTCAGTCGTCGGTGCGCCGACGTCGGTCGGACCCGACACCCAAATGCCGCAGCAGCCGGAGTGCGAACCGAGCAGGTAGGGCTCGGTCGGCATCAGTTCGGAGTTCTTCTCGCGCGGATCGACGTTTTCGCCGACCCAGATGCCGCACTGGCCGACGCACATGTCGAGGAAGTCTTCCCAGGCTTCGGCTTCGAGATGCTTGACTTCCTTCGGCGTCAGCGTCTCGGCCAGCTTGGCCAAGGCGGTGACGGTATCCATGTAGATCGGGCCGCGACCTTCCTTCATTTCCTTCAGCATCAGGTGGTTGCGCAGGCAGGAAGCGGGAACGGCGGCCTGCCCGTAGGGCGGGTAGTCGTTCAGCATTTCCTTGTTCTTGACCATGTAGTCTTCGCCGTAGGCATTGGTCGCCTTGGCCTTGAACAACAGGAACCAGGCGCCGACCGGGCCGTAGCCGTCCTTGAAGCGGGCGGGCACGAAGCGGTTTTCCATCATGGTCATCTCGGCGCCGGCTTCGGCGGCCATGGCGTAGGTCGAACCGGCATTCCACACCGGGTACCAGGCGCGGCCCGAGCCCTCGCCCACGGAACGCGGACGGAACAGGTTGACGCAGCCGCCGGCGGCGAGCATCACGGCCTTGGCCTTGTAGATGTAGATCTTGTTTTCGCGCACCGAGAAACCGGCGGCGCCGGCGATGCGGGTAGGATCGTTCTTGTCGTTGATCAGATGCACGATGAAGACGCGCTCCATGATGCGATCGAGGCCCAGCGCCTTCTTGGCGGCTTCGGCGACGATCCACTTGTAGGATTCGCCGTTGATCATGATCTGCCACTTGCCCGAACGCACCGGCTGGCCGCCATCCTTCAGCGCCGGCAGGCCTTCCTTCTGCGCTTCTGCGCCGTCGTGACGCACACCTTCGGCGTCGGTCTTCCAGATCGGCAGGCCCCACTCCTCGAACAGGTGTACCGAGTCGTCAACATTGCGGCCCACGTCATAGGCCAGGTCGTCACGGGTGATGCCCATCAGGTCGTTGGAGACCATGCGCGCATAATCGGCGGGATCCTGCTTGTCGCCGATGTAGGTGTTGATCGCGGACAGGCCTTGCGCCACGGCGCCCGAGCGGTCCATGGCGGCCTTGTCGACCAGCTTGATCTTGAGTTCCTTGCCGGTCTCGGCCTTCAGGGCTTCGGCCCAGCGCATCATTTCATATGCCGTGCCGCAGCAGGCCATGCCGCCGCCGACGAGCAGAATGTCCAGTTCTTCGTAGACGACTTCCGGTGCTTCAAATGTTCCAGCCATTTTTGGTTCCTCGATTGGTCAATTACTTGCGGATCAGTTCGGCGGGGTTTCCGGCGCGGAAGCCACCCATGACGGCCTTGGTGTAGACGCCATCGATGGTGAGTTCGGACATCTTCGGCATCGGCTTGCCGCCGTAGCAGTCGATCGAGCCTTCCGCCGTGGTGCGGATCGGGAACTTGAAACGCTTCAGGGTGCCGTTGCGGAACTTGATGGTCCACATGATGGAGTCCGATCCGCGCAGCGGCT
>CAZYTN010000238.1:0-3849 GCA_964650115.1 uncultured Sulfuritalea sp. | reverse complement strand
TGCAGCCGGATCGCGAGATCAAGTTCGACAGCGTCGGCAAGCCGGCGCCGGGCGTGGAAGTAAAGATTGCGGACAGCGGCGAAGTGCTGGTGCGCGGCAAGCTGCTGCTCAAGGGCTACTACAAGCGTCCCGATGCGACGGCCGAAGCGATCGACGCCGAAGGCTGGTTCCATACCGGCGACGCCGGCTTCTTCGACGAGGACGGCCACCTGAAAATCATCGATCGCGCCAAGGACGTCGGCAAGCTGGCCAACGGCGCGATATTCGCGCCGAACTACATCGAGAACAAGCTCAAGTTCTTTCCGCACATCAAGGAGGCGGTCTGCTTCGGCCACGACCGCGACATGGTCTGCGCCTTCGTCAACATCGACATGGGCGCGGTCGGCAACTGGGCCGAACGGCGCAACCTGCCGTATTCCGGCTACACCGATCTGGCCGGCAAACCGGAGGTTCTGGAGCTGATTCGCGAGTGTGTCGAGCAGGTCAATGCCGATTTGTCTCACGATGCGATGGTGGCCGAGACGCAAATCCATCGCTTCCTGGTGCTGCACAAGGAACTCGATCCGGATGACGACGAACTCACGCGCACCCGCAAGGTGCGGCGCGGTTTCATTTCGGACAAGTATGCGGTGCTGATCGACGCCCTGTATTCCGGCAAGACCACGCAATTCATCGAAACCCAGGTCAAGTTCGAGGACGGCCGCACCGGCAAGGTGGCGGCGGACCTGGCGATCCGCGACGTCAAGACTTTTCCAGCCAGCTTGAAAAAAGCGGCGTAGACCCGCAACAGCGAACACGGCGAACGACTTATGACTGACAGGACCAATGCGGAGCGCATTACTTTCCACGACACCATTGCGACGATGGAGGTGGATTTCTCCAGCCTGACCTTTGCCGATGCGGTTCAGGTCGATGCGTTTTACGATGAAGTGGACAGGCGTCTGGCAGAGACCGGCCAGCGCTGGTTCTTCCTGGTGATTTATACCGATTGCGTGATTGCGCCGGAAGCCTGGGATCGCTTCGCCGAGCGCGGCAAGGGCACCAACATTGCACATGGCAGAGGTAGCGTGCGCGTTGACGCCAAGGCGCAGACGCGCGAGGCGATCCGGCAAAGCGCCGGGCGGGAATCCTTCCGCTCGAACATCCACGACACGCGCGACCAGGCCTTGCTGGCGCTCGGCGAGATGCGCAAACGCCAGCGCGAGACGCAGAGCGCGACGGAGGAAACCTTCCTGCGCGCGGCAAATGTCAGCCTGCGCTTCGGTGGCGTCAAGGCTATCACCGGTGTCAGCTTCGAGATCAAGCGCGGCGAGATCTCTTCCATCATCGGCCCCAACGGCGCCGGCAAGAGTTCCATGCTGAATGTCATCAACGGGGTCTACCACCCGCAGGAAGGCACCATCACCTTTCTCGGCAACGTGCGCCACCAGATGCGCCCCCACGACGCGGCCACCCAGGGCATTGCCCGCACCTTCCAGAACATTGCCTTGTTCAAGGGCATGTCGGTGCTCGACAACATCATGACCGGGCGCAATCTGAAGATGAAGGCCAACATTCTGCAGCAGGCATTCTGGCTGGGGCCGGCACAGCGCGAGGAACTGGAGCATCGTCTCAAGGTCGAGGAGATCATCGACTTTCTGGAGATCCAGCACATTCGCAAGACCCCGGTCGGGCGCCTGCCCTACGGCCTGCAAAAGCGCGTCGATCTGGCGCGAGCCCTGGCGATGGAGCCGCAGCTGCTGTTGCTGGACGAACCCATGGCCGGCATGAACGTGGAGGAGAAGCAGGACATGTGCCGCTTCATCCTCGACCTGAACGACCAGTTCGGCACCACCGTCCTGCTCATCGAGCACGACATGGGCGTGGTCATGGACCTTTCCGACTTCGTCGTGGTCCTCGATCACGGCGAAAAGATCGCCGAGGGCACGGCTGACGAAGTCCGTGCCGACCCTGTTGTCATCAGCGCCTATCTCGGCGCCAGCCACTGAGGATCCGAACGATGAGCTTCTTCGTTGAAACACTGCTCGGCGGACTGATGAGCGGCATGCTTTATTCCCTGGTGGCGCTGGGCTTCGTGCTGATCTTCAAGGCCTCCGGCGTGTTCAATTTCGCCCAGGGCGCGATGGTGCTGTTTGCCGCTCTCTCCATGGCGCGCTTTTCCGAGTGGATTCCCGGTTGGCTGGGCATGGACAACCTGTTCATGGCCAATGTGCTGGCGTTCGCCGTATCCGTGGTGATCATGTTTGCCGTGGCCTGGGTGATCGAGCGTCTGGTCTTGCGCCACCTGGTCAATCAGGAGGGGGCGACGCTGCTCATGGCGACGCTGGGTATCGGCTACTTCCTTGACGGCCTTGGCCAGACAATCTTCGGCAGCGACATTTACAAGATCGATGTCGGCATGCCCAAGGAACCGGTGATGATGCTGGAGAGTGTTTTCGAAGGCGGCATCCTGATCAACAAGGAGGATTTCGTCGCCGCCCTCATTTCCGCCATGCTGGTGTTGGCGCTGAGCATCTTTTTCCAGAAGACGGCGACCGGACGGGCGTTGCGTGCCGTGGCGGATGACCATCAGGCGGCGCAGTCGATCGGCATTCCGCTGGGCCGGATCTGGGTCATCGTCTGGTGTGTCGCCGGGATCACGGCGCTGGTGGCGGGCATCATCTGGGGCTCGAAACTGGGCGCCCAGTTCTCATTGCAGACGGTCGCCTTGCGCGCGCTGCCGGTGGTTATTCTCGGCGGGCTGACGTCGGTTCCCGGAGCGATCATCGGCGGCTTGATCATCGGCGTCGGCGAGAAGCTGTCCGAGGTTTATCTGGGGCCCTATGTCGGTGGCGGCATCGAGATCTGGTTTGCCTACATGCTGGCGCTGGTTTTTCTCCTGTTCAGGCCGCAAGGCCTGTTCGGAGAGAAGATCATTGACCGTGTCTGACAAGAGGGAATAGCGGATGTTCTATAGAGAAAACGGTCAGTTCAAGACCTCCTACAAGGCGGATTCGCAGATATTTGCCATTCCGCAGGATCGCTGGGCGATTCTCGCCATCGTCGCCTTTGCTTTTCTCGGGATTCCGTTGCTGGTCGACGAGTACCTGTTTCGCGCCATCCTGATTCCCTTCCTGATCCTGTCGCTGGCGGCGCTCGGGGTGAATATCCTCGTTGGGTATTGCGGGCAGATCACCCTGGGTGCCGGCGCCTTCATGGCGGTCGGCGCTTATGCGGCCTACAATTTCCTGATCAGAGTCAGCGGCATGCCGGCGCTCGGCGCCATTCTTCTGGGCGGGCTGACTGCCGCAGTGGTCGGCATCGTGTTCGGCATTCCGAGTCTGCGCGTGCGCGGGCTCTACCTTGCCGTGGCGACGCTGGCCGCGCAGTTTTTCTGGGATTGGGCCTTTCTGCGCGTAAAGTGGTTTACCAATGATTCGTCATCGGGTTCGGTTTCCGTGGCGGACATCAACCTGATGGGCTGGACCATCAGTGGGCCGACCGACAAGTATCTTTTCTGCCTGGGCATCCTGGTCGTGTTCAGCCTGATGGCGAAAAACATGGTGCGCGGCAATATCGGCCGGCAATGGATGGCGATTCGCGACATGGACGTGGCGGCCACGGTGATCGGCATTCGCCCCATGTACGCCAAGCTCAGCGCCTTTGCCGTCAGTTCGTTCTACGTTGGGGTGGCCGGCGCCTTGTGGGGTTTCGTCCATCTCGGCTCGTGGGAACCCGCGGCATTTTCGATCGACCGCTCCCTGCAGTTGCTATTCATGGTCATCATCGGTGGCATGGGTTCGATCGTAGGCAGTTTTTTCGGGGCGGCGTTCATCGTGATCCTGCCTATTTTTCTCAATCAATTGCTGC
>CAZYTN010000237.1:0-3861 GCA_964650115.1 uncultured Sulfuritalea sp. | reverse complement strand
CGGATTCATGGCACTGCCGTGGTAGGTGCGGTAGAGCAGGAATTTTTTCAGGATGACCGCGTCGCCGGCGACGAAGCCGGAACGCAGGCCCGGTACGTTGGAGCGCTTGGAGAGGCTGGAAAAGGCGACCAGGTTGCGGTAGTCGTGGCGGCCCAGTTGTGCGGCGGCGGTGAGGCCGCCCAGCGGCGGCCGTGCTTCGTCGAAATAAATTTCCGAATAGCATTCGTCGGAGGCGATGACAAAGCCGTAGCGGTCGGAAAGCTCGAACAGGGACTTCCACATGGCGAGGTTCATGACCTTGCCGGTCGGGTTGGCCGGCGAACAGACATACACCAGTTGCACGTCGCGCCAGGTGCTGTCCGGCAGTGTCTCCCAGGTCATTTCAAAATCGTTGCCCGGAAGGGTATTGAGGAAAACCGGTTCCGCGCCGGCAAGCAGGGCGGCACCCTCGTAGATCTGGTAGAAGGGGTTGGGGCAGACCACTTTGGCGCGGCCACTGCTGCGGTCGATGACGGTCTGGGCGAAGGCGAACAGGGCTTCGCGCGAGCCATTCACCGGCACCACTTGTGTTGCGAAATCCGGCGTCGGCACCCCGTAGCGGCGGGCTATCCACTCCGCAATGGCCTGGCGCAGGGCAACCGAGCCCTGCGTGGTCGGATAGTTGGCGAGGCCGGCGAGGTTGTCCGCCAGGGCCTTCTGGATGAACGGCGGTGTCGGATGCTGCGGTTCGCCGATCGACAGCTTGATCTCGCGAAAAGTCGGCGCTGGCGGCACGCCGGCAAACAGGTGGCGCAGCTTCTCGAAAGGGTAGGGCTGCAGGCGGGCGAGGTCGGGATTCACGGCTGGCTTGTCGGGGGCGAAGTCTTGCATTATACGAGAGGGACCCGAAGAGGAAACCGAGCGTCGATGCCAGCCGATTTCCGGTAAATTGCAGGTTTTGCAGCACTTGGGGAGGAATTCATGGGACAAATGATCGATTTCAGTCGGCCCGACGGCAGCACTTGCCGCGGCTATCTTGCGACCGCGGGGCAGGGTCGTCCGGGTGTGGTGGTGATCCAGGAATGGTGGGGGCTGAACGACCAGATTTGCGGCGTCGCCGACCGCTTTGCCCGCGCCGGGTTCAATGCGCTGGCACCCGACCTGTTCAAGGGCCGTGTGACGCAACAGCCGGATGAAGCCAGCCACCTGATGAACGGCCTCGATTTTCCAGGTGCGACGCATCAGGACATTCGCGGTGCGGTCGAGCATCTGCGCGGCCACGGCGGAAAAGTCGCCGCGATGGGCTTCTGCATGGGCGGCGCGCTGACCATCGCCGCCGCCGTGCATGTACCGAAGCTTGCCGCCGGCGTGTGCTTCTACGGCATTCCGCCGAAGGAGTTTGCCGATCCGGCGAATATCCGCATTCCCTTCCAGGGCCATTTCGCCAGCAAGGACGACTGGTGCACGCCGGCTGCCGCCGACGCGCTCGAAGCCGCCATGCGCGCCGCCGGCAACCCGCCGGAACTGTATCGCTATGAAGGCGACCACGCTTTCTTCAACGAGCGCCGCGCCGACGTCTATGACGCCAATGCCGCCAGTCTGGCCTGGGAGCGCATGCTGGCCTTCCTCAACAGGCACCTGTCCTGATCCATGCCCTCTCCCGAACTGACGCCCGCCGACTGGGTGAACATCAGCCTCACCGAGGCGCTGCTGGCGCGCGACGGTCCGCCGCTCTATGTCGCCGCCAAGCTCGGCTGCGTCGCCGCGGTGCGGGTCATGTGCGAGGCCGGGACCAATGTCGAAGTGCTCGGTCCGAACAAGGAACGCCCGCTGCACGCGGCGGCGGCTGGTGGCCATGAAAGCATCGCGGCGACGCTGGTGAGTGCCGGCTGCGATGTCGATTCCCAGGATCAGGATGGCAATACGCCGCTGATCACGGCGATACTCCATGGCCATGCCGCCCCCGTCGAACTGCTGCTGGCGGTCGGTGCCGATATCGAGATTGCCCGGCTCGATGGCCTCACCGCGATCCACATCGCGCAACTGCCGGGCACGCCCAAGGCCATCTACGAGTTGATCATGCTCGGTCAGGATGAGGCCTGAAGCGCAGGGCGCAGGCTTTCTGATTTCCGCGGATTGCAAAGCCACATGAAGCTCTATCTTGCCGGACCGGACGTGTTCCGGCCCGATGCCAAAGGCTGGGCCGGCCAGGTGCGCGAACTGTGCCGCGCGGCCGGGCACGAGGCCCTGATCCCGCTCGACGACGACATCCCGGCGACGGCCATGGCCATCTACCGCAGCAATCTGCAGTGCATCGTCGGAGCCGACGCGGTGCTGGCCAACCTCAACCCGTTTCGCGGCGACGAGCCGGATTCGGGAACCTGCGTCGAAATCGGCTACGCACTGGCGCTGGGCAAGATCGTGATCGGCTACGCCGACGACCTGCGGCCCCTGTGCGAGCGCCTGCGCGCCAGCGGGCCGGGTGCTGACGGGTGTTACCGCGATGCCACCGGCCATGTCGTCGAGGATTTCGGCCTGCCGCTGAACTTGATGCTGGCGGTGCCGCTGCATCTGGAGCAAGGCGGGATGGACGCCGCCTTGCGCGCACTGGCGCGGAGGCTAGCCGCCTGACGACTCCAGCCGTATTTCCGGCGCGATGCGCGTGTTCTCGCCGTCGACGATCAGCCACAGTTCGCCTTCCTGCAGCGTGCATTGCAGTTGCATGCCGCGCGCGGCCAAGGCTGCCAGCGCCCGGGAATCTTCTGCCGACAGGTTGACGACCGTGAGATTGTCCTGTCGCTGCAGGGCTGCCTTGTTCTGCTGCCACCACATGTCGGCGACGCGACCACCGTAAGTCACCGCCACGACTTGCCGGGCGCGACCGCAGGCGCGCCGGATGCGCTTTTCGTCGGGCAGACCGACTTCGATCCAGAGTTCGATGGCGCCGGTCAGATCCTTGCGCCACAGGTCCGGTTCGTCTTCGGACGACAGACCCTTGCCGAACACCAGGGCGGGATCGGCATAGAGGGCGAAAGCCAGAACCCTGATCATCATGCGTTCATCGGTTTCCGACGGATGCCGGGCGACAGTCAGGGCATGTGTCTGATAGTAATTGCGGTCCAGATCGGCAATCTGGAGTTCTGCCTTGAAGATGGTGGATTTGAGAGCCATGGTGCTTTGGAAAAATTGCGCCACATTAGACTACAGACTGGCGGTCGCACAGGGAGGCCTGCTACGCGCCGGTCTGACCGCTGCACTGCCTCTGGCACATGGTGACGACAAGCTGCCGGCGCTGGAAATCGTCGAATACAACCCGTATCTGGACGAGCACTTCGTCACCGCTCACGCGATCCACGATTTGCGCCAGTCCCTGGTTCCGTGAGCGCCAGCTGCCGCCAGTGCTGGCGGAACCCAAACCCGGAATCAGCTACTTCTTGACCGGTGTCGGAATCGACGATTTTCCCTGTGCGCCGCCAAACGGCAGAGCCGGCGCCACGGGCTTGGTCTTGTCTTTCTTGGGTTTTTTCTGCTCGCGATTGCTGCGCATTTGTCCCTTGGCCATTTCGGATCTCCTGAATGTAAGTGCTGGCGGTGTGCGACAGATGGTACATCCAATCGTCCCCAAGGATGGTGGGTGTAATCGCAAACTGGGTCATGCCGATTGTCGATTTGACTTTGCCGGCGCCGAGGCATACAGTCAAATCGCGTTCGACTTGAAGGCATCTTCAGGAGGAACTTAGCGCTGACCCAAAATCCGCGATCTGGTTTTTACCCTTTGATCAGGAGTCTTCCGGACTCCAGCCCCCATGGGCAGCGCCGATTTGAGTTTCAGCTTGCGGGCGCACTACAAGTTCAGCTAAAGCGGTAAGCGAAAAGCCCCTT
>CAZYTN010000236.1:0-3863 GCA_964650115.1 uncultured Sulfuritalea sp. | reverse complement strand
GCCAACCCGAGCATGTCGTCAATTATTTCTTCTTCGTCGCCGAGGAAGTGCGGGAATGGATGGCCCAGCTCGGCATTCGCAAGTTCGACGAGCTGATCGGCCGCTCCGACCTGCTCGACATGAAGAAGGGCGTCGCCCACTGGAAGGCCAGGGGCCTCGACTTCTCGCGCATCTTCTACCGGCAGCCGACGGTGGCCGGGGTCGCCTGTCGTCACAACGAAGCCCAGGATCATGGCTTGTCCAGGGCGCTTGACCACAGCCTGATCGCCAAGGCCATGCCGGCGCTGGAACGCGGCGAAAAGCTGGTCATCGAATCTGCGATCAGGAACCAGAACCGTACGGTCGGTACCCTGCTGTCGCACGAAGTGGCCAAACGCAAGGGTCACGAGGGCCTGCCCGACGACACCATCACCATCAAGTTCGCCGGCACTGCGGGACAGAGCTTCGGTGCTTTCCTCGCCCGCGGCATCACGCTCGACCTGACCGGCGAAGCCAACGACTATGTCGGCAAGGGTCTTTCCGGCGGCCGCATCGTCGTCCGTCCGCCCGCGGCTTTCCGCGGCGTGCCCAGTGACAACATCATTGTCGGCAATACGGTGCTCTATGGCGCCATCGCCGGCGAGGTGTATTTCCGCGGCGTCGCCGGCGAGCGCTTCGGCGTGCGCAATTCGGGCGCCACGGCGGTGGTCGAAGGCACAGGAGATCATGGCTGCGAATACATGACCGGCGGCACGGTGGCCGTGCTCGGCCTTACCGGCCGCAACTTCGCCGCCGGCATGTCGGGCGGCATTGCCTACGTGTATGACGAAGACGGCATGTTTGCGCGGCGTTGCAACGCCTCCATGGTCGCCCTTGATCCGGTGCTGCCCGAGGCGCAACAGCCCGACGACGGCATGCGCCATCGCAACCAGACCGACGAGGCTCAACTCAAACACATGATCGAGCAGCATGCCAGGCTGTCCGGCAGTGCGCGCGCCAAGGCCTTGCTCGCCGATTGGGCGAAAGCGCGCGGCAAGTTCGTCAAGGTCTTTCCGCATGAATATCGTCGCGCCCTGAAAGAGCTAGCGGCGGCGCAACTGAAGGAAGCAGCGTAGTGAGCGCCTTCCCCCCGCCCCCCTTCTCGAAGAAGGGGGTGGTTCTGGTTCTGTCGCCGCAAACCGCGCGGCGACTTCCATACATTGACTTGCTGCCCCCTTGGGGCGGCCCTGCGGAGGCAGCGTAATGGGCAAGCCCACCGGATTCCTCGAATTCCAGCGTATTTCCGAGTGCTACGAAAAGGCGGAGAGCCGCGTCCATCACTATCACGAGTTCATCCCGCATTTGACGGATGACAAGGCCCGGATACAAGGTGCGCGCTGCATGGATTGCGGCATTCCGTACTGCAACAATGGCTGCCCGGTCAATAACCTGATCCCCGACTGGAACGACCTGGTCTACAAGGACAAATGGCGCGAGGCCATCGAGACCCTGCACTCGACCAACAATTTTCCGGAGTTCACCAGCCGCATCTGCCCGGCGCCCTGCGAGGCGGCCTGCACCCTGAACATTCCGCAAACCCCGGTCGGCATCAAGTCGATCGAGCGTGCCATCATCGACAAGGCCGGCGAAAACGGCTGGGTCGTGCCGCAACCCGCGGCGAAGAAGACCGGCAAGAAGGTCGCAATCGTCGGTTCCGGACCGGCCGGACTGGCCGCGGCGCAGCAACTTGCGCGCGTCGGCCATGCCGTGACGGTGTTCGAGAAGAATGATCGCATCGGCGGCCTGCTGCGCTACGGCATTCCCGATTTCAAGCTGGACAAGCGCCTGATCGACTGGCGCATGGCGCAGATGAAGGTCGAAGGCGTCAAGTTCGTCACCGGCACCATGGTCACCGGAGCGGGGCTGCCCAAGGGCATCGTCAACGATGCGAAGAAGACCGTCAGTCCCGAGCAGCTGCAGAATGATTTCGACGCCGTGGTGCTCGCCGGCGGTGCCGAGCATCCGCGCGACCTGCCGGTTCCGGGGCGCGAACTGGCAGGCGTGCATTTCGCGCTGGAGTTCCTTATCCCGCAGAACAAGGAAGTTTCCGGCGGACCCAAGAATGCCATCAACGTCAAGGGCAAGCATGTTGTTGTCATCGGCGGCGGCGATACCGGGTCGGATTGCGTCGGCACTTCCAACCGCCACGGCGCCGCCAGCATCACCCAGATCGAACTGTTGCCGCGTCCGCCCGAGCAGGAGAATGGCGCTTTGACGTGGCCTTACTGGCCGCTGCGCATGCGTAGCTCGTCCTCCCACGATGAAGGCTGCGCGCGCGACTGGTCCATCGGTACCAAGGAATTCATCGGCCACCAGGATGGTCCAAATCGCGGACGCCTGAAAGCCATCAAGGCGGTGCGGCTCGAGTGGGCCGGCGGCAAGATGAGCGAAGTTCCCGGCTCCGAATTCGAAATCCCGGCCGATTTCGCCTTTCTCGCCATGGGCTTCGTCAGCCCGGTGGGTGGCGTGCTCGATGCCTTCGGCATCGACAAGGACGCGCGCGGCAATGCCCGCGCCAACACGGAAGGCGAGCAGGCCTACAGCACCAGCGTGTCCGGCATCTTCGCTGCCGGCGACGTGCGGCGCGGCCAGTCGCTGGTGGTCTGGGCAATCCGCGAAGGCCGCCAGTGCGCGCGCAGCGTCGATCAGTACCTGATGGGCTCATCCACCCTGCCCAGGTAAGCCGGTCTTGAACGTCGTCATCCTCGCCGCCGGGCAGGGCAAGCGGATGCACTCCGACCTGCCCAAGGTGCTGCATCCGCTGGCGGGGAAGGCCCTGCTCCGGCACGTGATCGATACCGCGCGCGAAGTCGGCGCGGTGCCGATCTGCGTGGTGTATGGCCACGGCGGCGAGCAGGTGCGCGCGGCACTCGATGCGCCGGATGTGAAGTGGGCCAGACAGGAACCGCAACTGGGGACGGGCCACGCGGTGCTGCAGGCCATGCCGGACACCGTAGCGTCAGAGCCGACTCTTGTGCTCTACGGAGACGTGCCTTTGATGCGCGCCCCGACCTTGCAGCGCCTGATCGAGGCGGCCGGCAGCGACAAGCTGGCGCTGCTCACCGCGCATCTCGACAACCCTAAGGGCTATGGCCGCATCGTCCGGGTCGGCGGAGAGGTCAAGCGCATCGTCGAGGAGAAGGATGCCGATGACGCCGAACGTTCGATCCGCGAAATCAACACCGGCATCCTGGTGGCGCCCACCGCGGCGCTGGCACGCTGGCTGCCGACGCTGGACAAGCACAACGCGCAGGGTGAGTACTACCTGACCGACATCGTCGCCCTGGCCGTTGCCGAAGGCATGCCGGTGGTGACCGCACATCCCGATGCGGCCTGGGAAACCGAGGGCGTGAACAGCAAGTCGCAGCTTGCCGCCCTGGAACGGGTGCATCAGCGCAACGTCGCGGCAACGCTGATGGAAGCCGGCGTCAGCCTGAGCGATCCGGCGCGCATCGACGTGCGCGGCGAACTGTTGTGCGGCCGCGATGTCGACATCGACGTCAACTGCGTGTTCGAAGGCCGCGTCGAACTCGCCGACGGGGTTTCCGTCGGCGCCAACTGCGTGCTGAAGAATTGCCGCATCGACAGCGGCGCGAGCATCGCGCCCTTCTGCCATATCGAAGACGCCGTCGTCGGACCGGACTGCATCGTCGGCCCCTATGCAC
Source organism: uncultured Sulfuritalea sp. (assembly GCA_964650115.1). Taxonomy (GTDB): domain Bacteria; phylum Pseudomonadota; class Gammaproteobacteria; order Burkholderiales; family Rhodocyclaceae; genus Sulfuritalea. Next base: position 180 of record CAZYTN010000236.1, on the reverse strand, counting down.
GCCTGCGTCCCGGCACCGAACTCGGGCGCGAGGTGCATATCGGCAATTTCGTCGAAGTCAAGAATTCCAGCATCGCCGACCACTCCAAGGCCAATCATCTGGCCTATGTCGGCGACGCCACGATCGGCAGCCGCGTCAATGTCGGCGCCGGCACCATCACCTGCAATTACGACGGCGCCA
>CAZYTN010000235.1:0-3886 GCA_964650115.1 uncultured Sulfuritalea sp. | reverse complement strand
ACGCCTACTTCGGCCGCGACGGCCGCGAGGAAGCCGAAGCCCTGCTCGAGCGCCGCTCGGGCGACGCCGACAATCCCCGCATCCTCGGCGCCTTCAACGAGCGCACGCCAGACTGGCTGTCCTTCTTCATGTTCACCTACTTCACCGACCGCGACGGCAAGTACCAGCTCTGCTCCCTGGCCGAATCCGGCTTCGACCCGCTGGCGCGCACCTGCAAGTTCATGCTGACCGAGGAAGCGCACCACATGTTCGTCGGCGAATCCGGCGTCGGCCGCGTCATCCAGCGCACCTGCGAGGTCATGAACCAGCTCAAGACCGACGACGTGGCGAAGATCCGCGCCCAGGGCGTGATCGACCTGCCGACCATCCAGCGCTACCTGAACTTCCATTTCAGCGTAACCATGGACCTCTTCGGCGCCGATGTCTCCTCGAACGCCGCGACCTTCTACAACACCGGACTCAAGGGTCGCTACGAGGAAACCAGGCAGGACGACGACCACCAGCTCGGCGATGCGTCCTATCCCGTGCTCGAAGTCGCCAACGGGCAACTCCTCACCGTCCAGGCCCCCTACCTCAACGCCCTCAACGAACGTCTGCGCGACGACTACGTCACCGATGCCAAGGCCGGCATCGAGCGCTGGAACAAGATCATCCAGAAGGCCGGCATCCCCTTCACGCTGACAGCACCGCACAAGGCCTTCAATCGCAAGATCGGGCCGCTGTCGGCGGCGAAAATCTCTCCCGACGGCAAGGTGCTGTCGGAAGCCGAATGGACGCACCATCACCTGGCATGGCTGCCCTCGGCCGAGGATCGCGCCTTTGTCAGTTCCCTCATGGGTCGCGTCGCCGAGCCGGGCAAGTTCGCCAACTGGATCGCCCCGCCCGCGCGCGGCATCAACAATCAGCCGGTGGATTTCTCCTACGTCAGGTTCAACTGATACCGATCTGGGCGGATTCGCCGCACCTGTAGGAGCGAGCTTGCTCGCGAAAGGCTTGCCATCGCGAGCAAGCTCGCTCCTACACCAGGCGCACGACGTTCCGCCCCCGGACTTCTGCGCTAGCATCCGCTCATCAGCCCACCAGGAAGCAATCATGCCTACGACCACCATCCTGCGCCAGCATCTGATCGACCCCGAGATCTGCATTCGCTGCAACACCTGCGAGGAGACCTGCCCGGTCGATGCAATCTCGCACGATTCGCGCAACTACGTGGTCGATGCCGCCAAGTGCAAGCTTTGCTACAACTGCATCTCGCCCTGCCCTACCGGCGCCATCGACAGCTGGCGCAACATCAAGGCGGACACCGCCTATCCGCTCGCCGAGCAGTTGCTCTGGGACACGCTGCCGGCGCAGATCGCGTTTGAAGACTCTGCCGATAACGGCGACAGCGGCACCGCGGCGGCCTTGCCCGACGACGTCGAGCGGATTGCCGCAGCGTCCACGTCCGGTCAGGGCGGTGTCGCCTCTCCGCCATGGTCGGCAGCACATCCCTACGTCAATCTCTACTCGATCCAGGAACCCGCGGTAGCCACGGTCAGCGGCAACTTCCGCCTCACCGCCGAGGACGCGTCGAGCGACATCCGCCACATCGTGCTCGATTTCGGCAATGCCTCGTTTCCGGTGCTGGAAGGCCAGACCATCGGCATCCTCGCCCCGGGGCTGGACGCCAACGGCAAACCGCACCATGTGCGGCTCTACTCGGTGGCCAGTCCGCGCGACGGAGAACGGCCGAAGTACAACAACCTCTCGTTGACCGTGAAGCGCGTCACCGAGGACCACGAAGGCAAGGCGGCGCAGGGTGTGGCCTCGAACTACCTCTGCGACCTGAAGAAGGGCGACAAGGTCAATGTCGTCGGCCCCTATGGCACCAGCTTCCTGATGCCCAACCACCCCGGCAGCAATCTGCTGATGATCTGCACCGGCACCGGCTCGGCGCCGATGCGGGCCATGACCGAACGCCGCCGCCGCAAATCCGCGCCGGCCGAAGACGGCAAGCTGATGCTGTTCTTCGGTGCGCGCACCGCCGGAGAACTGCCCTACTTCGGCCCGCTGACGCGGCTGCCGAAAGAGTTCATCGACATCAACCTGGCCTTCTCGCGCGTCCCCGGACTGCCGCGCCAGTATGTACAGGATCGCATCCGCAGCCGTGCCGAAGACGTCGTGCGCCTGCTCAAGGACGAGAACACCTACTTGTATCTGTGCGGCCTGAAGGGCATGGAAAAAGGCGTAGACGAGGCCTTCGCCGACATTTGCGGCCGCAATGGACTGGACTGGAAAGCGCTCCAGGCGGAGTTGCTGCAACAGGGCCGCTACCACGTCGAGACCTATTGAAAATCCGCAGACGCACAGCCGGCGCGCGGACCAGAAAGTCGGCGCCGGCACAACGGCGACGCCGGTTCAAGCTGCGCTGCGTCGCGGCGTCATCGTGCCGCCGGGATAACGATTTTGCGGGACAAAGTCGGGAGTTTTTCCCGAGACAGTGCTCATGCCCTCTGCTACCATCGCCGGCATTTCATGCTCCATCAGGGGAACAAGCAATGAAGTCGGTTTTCAGCGGCAAAGGCCGGACTGAAGCGCCAAGCCCGGCCAGAATGGCCGACGTGCCAAGGCCGGCAACAAGGCCGCGCTCGTTTCATCGACTGAAGCTTGTTGTCGTGATGGCGGCAACGGTGTTTGCCTTGCCGCAAGCCGCCCTCGCCCAAAACAGGGCCGAGGTTCTGGAGCTTGAGACCATTGAAGTTGTCGGCACGACTCCGCTGCCCGGCATCGGGGTGCCGCTCAACCAGGTGCCGGCCAATGTCCAGGCCGCCTCAGGAAAATCCATTGCCGAGCAGAAGCCCGTCAACATTTCCGAATTTCTGGACAGCAATCTGGGGTCCGTGACGATCAACGACACGGTCAGCAATCCCTATCAACCCGATGTGCAGTACCGCGGCTTTACCGCATCGCCCCTGCTGGGAACCCCTCAGGGCCTGTCGGTATTCCTCGATGGCGTTCGTGTCAACGAGCCTTTCGGCGACATCGTCAACTGGGATCTGATCCCATCCAATGCAATTGCCAACATCAACCTGATTCCCGGTTCCAATCCGCTGTTCGGTCTCAATACCCTGGGTGGCGCGCTGTCCGTCCATACCAAGAGCGGCAGCGGCAATCCGGGTGCCTCGGCGACGGTCACAGGCGGTTCATGGGGGCGCCGGGCATTCGAGTTCGAGGCGGGTGGCAAGAAGGACCAGTTCGATTATTTCGTGGCCGGCAACATCTTTCATGAAGACGGCTGGCGGATGGCTTCGGACAGCGATGTCAGGCAGTTCTTCAGCAAAGTCGGCTGGCAGGACGAGAAGAGCAACCTCGATCTTTCCCTGCTGCTTGCCGACAACAAGATGCACGGCGTCCAGGCGCTTCCGTTGGAAATGCTGGGCAAGCGCGAGAAAGCCTATTCAATCCCGGACAGCATCGAAAACCGGCTGGCAATGATTACCCTCAACGGCAGCCGCTTCATCACCGACGACAAGCTGATTGCGGGAAACCTCTATTTCCGCCACAACCGCGCCGATGGCATTAACAGCAACGTCAATGACGATTACCCCGGCGATGGCGTCGTATCGTCTTCAACCAGCGTCGCCTGTGCGGGAGTCACGGCGCCGTCCGTTTGCGACCCCTACTCAAGCATGGTGTTCGCCACCACCGACACGGATGGTTATGGCGCCGCGGTGCAGATGACTTTGTTGGGCGATCTCGCCGGCCACAAGAATCAATTCACGGCTGGCGTCAGTGCCGATATCGGGCGTACCGATTTCAGGAGCGACACACAGATCGCCAATGTCATCGGCATCGAGACCGTCAGCATCCAGCCCATCACTACGCCGCAGACGGTGAGGCTCAAGGC
>CAZYTN010000234.1:0-3892 GCA_964650115.1 uncultured Sulfuritalea sp. | reverse complement strand
ACTCGCGACCGAAGGCCAGGCTCTCGCCGCCATAGGCCTGGGCCACCACGTCGGAAGCCTCGGCCTGCGCCAGTTCGGCGATGGCGCGCACCGCGGCCAGCTTCATCTGCTCGGTGATGGTGGTGGCGCCGGCGTCCAGCGCGCCGCGGAAAATGAAGGGGAAGCAGAGCACGTTGTTGACCTGGTTCGGATAGTCCGAACGGCCCGTGGCGATGATCGCGTCGTCGCGCACCGACTTGACTTCCTCGGGCGTGATTTCCGGCGTCGGGTTGGCCAGCGCCAGGATCAGCGGGTTCTTCGCCATCTTCGCCACCATGGCCGGCTTGACCACGCCGCCGGCGGAGAGGCCGAGGAAGACGTCGGCGCCCTCGATGATGTCGCTCAGGGTGCGCGCCTCGGTCTTCTTCGCGTAGCGGTCCTTGATCGGGTCCATCAGCTTGGCGCGGCCTTCATAAACCACGCCCTCGATGTCGGTGACCCAGATGTTCTCGACCCTGACGCCGAGATTGACCAGCAGGTCGAGGCAGGCCAGCGCCGCGGCGCCGGCGCCCGAGGTGACCAGCTTGACGTCTTCCACCTTCTTGCCGACCAGGGTCAGTCCGTTCAGTATCGCGGCGCCGACCACGATCGCCGTGCCGTGCTGGTCGTCGTGGAAGACCGGGATCTTCATGCGCTCGCGCAGCTTCGATTCGATGTAGAAGCACTCCGGCGCCTTGATGTCTTCGAGGTTGATGCCGCCGAAGGTCGGCTCCATGGCCGCGATCATGTCGATCAGCTTGTCGGCGTCGTTCTCCGCCAGTTCGATGTCGAAGACATCGATGCCGGCGAACTTCTTGAACAGCACGCCCTTGCCTTCCATCACCGGCTTGCCCGCCAGCGGACCGATGTTGCCGAGACCCAGCACGGCGGTGCCGTTGGTCACCACGCCGACCAGGTTGGCGCGCGAAGTGAGCCGGCTGGCCATGGCCGGATCATCGACAATCGCATTGCAGGCCGCCGCCACGCCCGGCGAGTAGGCCAGGGCCAGGTCGCGCTGGTTGGTGAGGCCCTTGGTCGGCACCACGGCGATTTTTCCCGGCGTGGGCCATTCGTGGTATTCAAGGGCGGCGGCGGAGAGATTCTCTTGTTCGTTGGACATCGCGGGTACCCCGGGTGCGGAAGAATCGCGGAATCATAGCCCTATGCGGCTGACAGCACCATTACGGAAATCCACGAGCCCGCCGCTCCCTGTAAAATTCCTTCATCAATTTCCAGGGGGGCATCATGAAGCGTGTCGTATTCAATCAAAAGGGCGGTGTCGGCAAGAGCACCATCACCTGCAATCTCGCCGCCATCGCTGCCGCGCGCGGCGCGCGCACGCTGGTGATCGATCTCGATCCGCAGGCCAATTCCACGCAATACCTGCTCGGCGCCGCCGCCCAGGACCTGGAACTCACCGCCAACGAGTTCTTCGACCAGATGCTGAGCTTCAAGCTGCGGCCGCTGCCGACCGAGGACTTCATCACCGCGACGCCCTTCGAGAACCTCTCCATCCTGCCCTCCGGCCCGGCGCTGGAAGAACTGCAGGCCAAGCTCGAATCGCGCTACAAGATCTACAAGCTGCGCGAGGCCCTCGACGCGCTGGAAGGCTACGATGAAATATTCATCGACACGCCGCCGGCGCTGCACTTCTACACCCGCTCGGCGCTGATCGCCGCCGACGCCTGCCTGATCCCCTTCGACTGCGACGAATTCGCCCGCCGCGCGCTCTACACGCTGATGGACAACGTCAATGAAATCCGCGCCGACCACAACGCCGACCTCGAAGTCGAAGGCATCATCATCAACCAGTTCCAGGCCCGCGCCAGCCTGCCGCAGCAGATCATCAGCGAACTGCGCGAAGAAGGCCTGCCGGTGCTGGCGTCCTTCCTCTCCTCATCCGTCAGGATCAAGGAATCGCACCAGCAGGCGAAACCGATGATCCATCTCGACCGCGGCCACAAGGTGACCCTGGAACTCGGTGCGCTGTTCGACGAACTGGAAGCAGCGAAGAAGGCCCGCGCCAAGGCGGCGGCGAAAAAGCGGGCCTGAGTTCTTTCGCGCCGTAGCGCCAGCGGCGACTTTTGGCGTCATTCCTGCGTAGGCGGGAATCCAGTGTTTTTGTGACTTGCCGGGTCTCGCCCCGGCAGCTCGATTGCGAAGGAAAAACAAAAAGTCGGCGCTGGCGATACGGCGAACGCTTCAAGCCGCGGACAACTCATCCCAGCGGCGAATCCGCGACAGAGTTTCTTCCATGGCGTCCCGCGCCATTTCGGTGTCGTAGTGGCTTTGCAGATTGATCCAACTCTGCGCATCGGTGCCGAAAAACGCGGCCAGACGCAGCGCCGTGTCGGCGGTGATTGAACGCCGGCCGGCCACAATCTCGCCGATCCGGCGTTGCGGTACGCCGATTTCCTTGGCCAACCGGTACTGGGTGATGTTCATGGGCTCAAGGAAGTCATGAAGCAGAATTGCGCCGGGCGTGGCGAGCGGTACTTTTCGCGGCATGAGTTCTCCTCAGTGGTAATCGACGATCTCGACGCGCCAGGCGTGCCCGTCGCGCCATTCGAAGCACACCCGAAACTGGTCGTTGATCCGGATGCTCCATTGTCCCTTGCGGTCTTTCTTCAACTGCTCCAGTCGATTCTGTGGCGGCACGCGCAGAAACTCCAGTGACGCGGCAGCGTTCACCTGCTGCAACTTCCGCATCGCCACCGTGGCGATGTTGGCGAACCGCGCCACACGCCGACCTGCAAACAGGTTTTCCGTATCGGTGCAGTTGAACGACTGAATCATGCGCGAATGCTAACGGATTGCGCTAGTACCGTCAATGGATAGTAACATCCCAACCACGGGAGGCATCCAGATACACACGCAATTTGCGGTCAGAACGTCCCAACCAAAGGGGGCTACCAGGGAAATTATCGCGCATGATGGAAGCGTGTGGAAGCCGCACGCAGGGCAGCGGGCGGCTGGTTTAGCGACCGGCCCGGCGGGCCTTCCGCAGCGAGGGCAGGCCGCAGGGCCGGGGCGGCGGGGAGCCGGGTTTGGCAAGCCCGTTTGCCTACTTTCTTGCGCGAACAAGAAAGCAGGTCGCCTGCCGGGGCGAGTCCCGGCGCGGCCTGGGGAACGAAGTCAGAAAGTCGGCGCTGGCGAGACGCCGACCCGTCACCGCGCCTTAACGAAACTTCTCGGCGCAGGCCATGATGGCCTTGTCGGTCGGCAGCTTGAGGCATTCGCGGGCATCGAGGTGGGCGCGCGACGGCCTCTTCGCCACAGCCACGGCGGCCGGCGCGACTTCGGCCTTGGCTGGCGCGGCTGCGGCAGGCAGCGGGCCCACCTTGCGCGTGATGACCTCCTGCGGCGGTGCGGCTTCCTCGGCCGACTTTGCTGCAGCCGGCAAGGCGGGCTTGGCAGCGGGCGGCGGCTTCTGGTTCGACCAGGTCCAACTGGCAACCTTCCACGCCTCGCCTTCCTTCCTGAAGGTCGCGGTCAGGTAGGCCTCGGCGCGGCCCTGGAACTCGCTGACGCCGGCGCCGCGCAAGGTCGCGCTATTGCCGTCGGGGGCGATGGACTTTTCGGTGATGGTGTAGGTTTTGGGCGCCGCCTGCGCCATGCCGCGAATTAGCGCGTCGCGTTCTGCCTGCGGCTTGGCGGCGAGCTCCGCCTTGGTCGCCGCGGTACTGTAGCCCGCCACTTCCCCGGCATTGCCGGCCAGCATGGCGCTGTGCAGCTTGGCATAAACCGCTTCGGGATCTTCCTGAGCGAAGGCGCTCGTGCTCGTCAACACGAGGAGTGCGAAGCGGCAGACGATCGTCTTGAATTCCATGGCGAACTCCCGAAGCAAAATGCCAGTGTAACGCCGTCGCGATCA
>CAZYTN010000233.1:0-3894 GCA_964650115.1 uncultured Sulfuritalea sp. | reverse complement strand
GACAAGACTACTATCCAGCATGGTCAATCGCCGACAATTCCTGCGCGGTAATTTCAAGGCCGCTCACGCCCCGCAGCGCCCGCCATGGGCACTGGCCGAGCCGCTGTTCGTCAATGCCTGCAGCCGCTGCGGCGACTGCGTTCCGGTTTGTCCGACACGGATCATCGTGATCGTCAGCGGATTCCCGGAAGTGGATTTCAAGCGCGGCGAATGCACTTTCTGTGGCGCCTGTGCCGCCGCCTGCAAGGACAAGGCCCTGTTGCGCAGCGACATCCAAATATGGCCCTGGGCGATCAAGGCGCAAGTGGCGAGCACCTGTCTGGCACAGCGCGGCGTGGAGTGCCGAATCTGCGGCGATCACTGCGCCGTGGCCGCGATCCGCTTCAGCCCGCGCCTTGGCGGGCCGCCCCTGGCGGAGATCGATCCGGCGGCATGCACGGGCTGCGGCGCCTGCGTGGCGCCCTGCCCGGCAAATGCCATCAGTATTACTTGATGTTGCCGATGAACTTGTTCTCGACCAGCGCCGGTGCATCGACCTGCGCCACGTGGCAGCTGGTGCAGACATGGCGCGAGGCATCGAAAGCCTTGGTCGCGGCGACGAAATGGCTGTCACCCATTTTCGGCGAATTCTTCTTCACGTAGTTGGCCGGGCCGTGGCAATCCATGCACTGGTTTTCGGTGAGCGTCACCTCGTCGAAATTATCCACGGCATGAGGGATGACTGGCGGCTGGGTGCTGAAGGTGCGCGCCACGACGGGTTGCGTACCCGGCCGCTTGCCGGCATAGGCCTTGGCCTCCGGCGCCGCATCGGCGGCGGCGACATCGGCGCCGCGCATCGAAACCAGGGGCTCGTAGCTGGCGCAACCGACGATGACGGTCAGCAGCGATGCCAGAAGAATGGTGACGGTTTTGTTCATGATGGACTCCCAGACGAGATTAAATGTTGATCACTTCGGCGCCGCTTGCGGAACGCCGTTCACGGGTACGACAGTAGTGTTGAAGCGGGTGCCGAAGGCGAACACATCCGTCGAGCAGACATCGATGCAGCGGCCGCAGTTGGTGCAGTTGGCTTCCAGAATCACCGGCGGTGCGCCAGCGATGACTTTCAGCGCCGGCCGGATCACCTGCGGTTCGGGACAGACGGCAAAACAGTCCATGCAGTCGTTGCAGGCGGCGCGGGCCGGCAGCTTGACGCGCAGCAGCGAGAACTTGCCGATCAGGCTGTAGAAGGCTCCGACCGGGCAAAGATGGCCGCACCAGCCGTGGCGCATAACGAACAGGTCGAAAAGGAACACAGCCAGCAGCACCGCCCAGGCCAGGCCGATGCCAAAGAACAGGCCGCGATGCAGCATCGACACCGGATTGACCATTTCCCAGGCGATGCTGCCCGTTGCCGCGGCCGCGACCAGGGTCATGCCCAGCACCCAGTAGCGCGTCGGACGGCTGATGTGCGCGCTGCCCTTGAGGCCCAGCCGCACGCGCAGCCAGTAGGCGAAATCGGTCAGCGGATTTACCGGGCAGACCCAGGAGCAGTAGCTGCGGCCGCCAACCAGCAGGTAGAACAGCATGACGATGGCAGCGCCAGTGAGCGCCAGCTTCTCCGGCACCTGTCTCGCTGCCAGCGACTGCAGGATGACGTAGGGATCGGTCAGCGGCAGAAAGTTCAGGGTGTAGCTGAAATTCAGGTTGCCCTTGACGACCCAGAGACCGAACCAGGGGCCGATCAGGAACAACAGCAGGATACCGAGCTGGCTGCCACGACGCAGGATCAGCCACTTGTGCGCCGCCAGCCAACCCTTGGCCGCGACGGCTTCCGCGCCGGGACGCAGGGGCGAAGTTTTCGGGATGGCACTCACAGCTTGTTCCCCTGCAAGGCCCTGGGCAGGCCGGAGCCACCGCCAGTCGCCGCGCCCGGGGCAGCTGCGGGAGGAGCGCTGGGCGAGAGTCCCTTGCCGTGCTCATATTGCATGCCCTCGGGCATGTTGTACTTGTGTTCGACTTCCGGCGCGACCAGGCTGCCGCCGGCTTTTTCCTTTTCCACCCAGCCCAGTCGGTAGTGCGAACTCAGTTGTCCCTTGGCCATGTAGAGCGGGAACACCTTGATCGAGGCGACCTCGGTCGGGCAAGCTTTTTCGCACTTGCCGCAGCCTGTGCAGTGATCCGAATGCACCACCGGAATGAACAGCGTGTGCTTGCCGGTGCGGGCATTGGTCTGCGGATCGAGCGTGATGGCCTTGTCGATCACCGGACAGACGCGATAACAGATGTCGCAGCGCAGACCGAGGAAATTCAGGCAGGTCTCGTGATCGACCAGCACCGCCAGACCCATTTTCGACTTGTTGATGTCCGTAAGCCGAGGGTCCAGCGCGCCGGTCGGACAGGCCTTCACGCACGGAATGTCCTCGCACATCTCGCAGGGCAGCTGGCGCGCGACGAAGTAAGGCGTGCCGGTCGACATGGGCTCTTCGGGCTTGGCCAGATGCAGGATGTTGTAGGGGCAGTCGCGCACACACATGCCGCAGCGGATGCAGGCCGCGGAAAAATCGGCTTCCGGCAAGGCGCCGGGTGGACGAATCGCGGCCGGAGGCAGGGCCTTGGCATGCTGCGTATAAAGCCCCACCCCGAGTCCGAGCAAACCGACACCGCAGGCCATGCGCGCAGTGTCGGCAAGAAACTGGCGACGCGCGGCGACACTGGGCTTGGTCTCGTTGTCCATGGTCCATGGCTGGGGAGCGCTGCTTGCTCACGACTCCCCATGCTCTCCAGTGTGTCCGCTCAGGCCTTGACGATCTTGGCGGCGCACTTCTTGAAGTCCGTCTCTTTCGAAAGCGGACAGGTGGCATCCAGGGTGAGCTTGTTGACCAGGCGGCTCTCGTCGAAGAAGGGGATGAAAATCAGCCCCTCCGGCGGCTTGTTGCGCCCCTTGGTGTCTACACGCAACTGGATTTCGCCGCGGCGGGTAGTCACCTTGACCACGTCGTTGCGCTTGAGCCCGCGCTTCTCGGCATCCTTCGGGTGCATCCAGACCACGGCGTCGGGGAAGGCCTTGTAGAGTTCCGGCGCACGGCGCGTCATCGAACCGGTATGCCAGTGCTCCAGCACGCGGCCGGTGCATAGCCACAGGTCATATTCCTTGTCCGGCATTTCGGCCGCCGGTTGATAGGGCAGTGCAAAAATCTTCGCCTTTCCGTCCGGGTGGCCATAGAAGCGCACGCCCTCTCCCTTCTTCACATAGGGATCGTAGCCCTCGCGGAAGCGCCACAGCGTTTCCTTGCCATCGACCACCGGCCAGCGCATGCCGCGCGCCTTGTGATAGACCTCGAACGACGCCAGATCGTGGGCGTGACCGCGACCGAAACTCGCATACTCCTCGAACAGGCCTTTCTGCGCGTAGTAGCCGAAGAAGTCGGACTCGTCGTTGGTGTAGCCGGCCCAGGCGTGGGCATTGGCCTTCGCGGTTTCTTCCTTGGGAAACTTGTTGACCTGGCCATTGGCGTAAAGCACGTCATAGAGCGTCTTGCCCTTCAAGTCGGGCTGCTTGGCGATGATTTCCGCCGGCCACACTTCCTCGACCTTGAAGCGCTTGGAAAACTCCATGTACTGCCACAGGTCGGACTTGCAGTCGCCCGGCGCCTTTACCTGCTGGCGCCACATCTGGCCGCGCCGCTCGGCATTGCCGTACATGCCTTCCTTCTCCATCCACATTGCTGCAGGCAGAATCAGGTCGGCTGCCATGGCAGAGACCGTCGGATAGACATCGGAGACGACGACGAAGGCCTTCGGATTGCGCCAGCCCGGATAGATTTCGCCGTTGATGTTCGGCCCGGCCTGCATGTTGTTGGTGGTCGAGGTCCAGTAGAAGCCGATCTTGCCGTCCTTCAGCATGCGGCTTTG
>CAZYTN010000232.1:0-3902 GCA_964650115.1 uncultured Sulfuritalea sp. | reverse complement strand
GCCTTGATCCCCACGGCGCCGGAGCAGTCGCGCAATCGCGACACGCACTTTCCCTACCGCGCCGACAGCTATTTTCAGTACCTGACCGGCTTCACCGAACCGGAGGCGGTGCTGGTGATCGTCGTCGGGCGTGGCGATGCCGCGCCGCAATCGATATTGTTCTGTCGTGAAAAGAACCTCGAGCGGGAGATCTGGGATGGCTTTCGCCACGGCCCGGAGGGCGCCCGCGAGTTGTTCGGTTTCGATGCGGCATACGCCATTGGCGAACTCGATGCGAAGCTTCCTGAGCTCGTGGCCGATCAGCCCGCGCTGTGGTTTTCGATCGGCCACGATGCCGGCTGGGACGGCCGCGTCGCTGCCGCCCTGAACAAGGTGCGCGCCGAGAGCCGCACCGGAAAACGCGCACCGGCGGCGCTCCGCGACGTGCGCGCCGAGCTCGACGCCATGCGCCTGGTCAAGGATGACACCGAGCTTGCCGTTATGCGCCGCGCCGCGGAGATTTCGACAGGCGCCCATGTTCGCGCCATGCGCTTCGTCGCGCCGGGCCGTTTCGAGTATGAAGTCGAGGCCGAGCTGCTGCATGAATTCCGCCGCCATGGCTGTGAATATCCGGCCTATACCTCGATCGTCGCCGGCGGTGCGAATGCCTGCGTGCTGCATTACGTCGGCAACGACCGGATCCTGCGCGACGGCGATCTGCTGCTGATCGATGCCGGCGGCGAACTCGGCGGCTATGCCTCTGACATCACACGCAGCTTTCCCGTCAATGGCCGCTTCAGCGGGCCGCAGGCCGAGGTCTATGATCTGGTGCTCGACGCGCAGGCCGCGGCGATTGCGGCGGTGCGCCCCGGCGCCACCTTCGCGGATCCGCACGAGGCGGCGCTCAAAGTACTGGCGCAGGGCATGATCGACCTCAAGCTGCTGCCGGGCTCGGTCGATGCCGTGATCGAGTCGGAAAGCTACAAGCGCTTTTACATGCACCGCACCAGTCACTGGCTGGGCAAGGACGTACACGATGCCGGCGAATACAAGGAGGGGGAACACTGGGCGCTGCTCGCTCCCGGCATGGTGCTGACTGTCGAGCCCGGCTGCTACATTCGCCCGGGCGACGATGTGCCGGAGGCCTTGTGGAATATCGGCGTGCGCATCGAGGACGATGCGGTGGTGACTGCCGACGGTTGCGAGATCATTACCCTCGCCGCACCGAAAAAGATCGCCGACATCGAAGCCCTGATGCGGGATGCCCGTGGCAACTGACAAGCTCGCGAGCGAAGCGAGCCAAGCTAGTAGCCCCCTTCCTCGGGGCGAGGCGGGGTTTCGCGGAGCATGCTCCGCGCCGCCGCAGCCGGTCGGCTATGCAGAGCCGACCGTGGGACGGGGAGAGGGGGATGGTCCATCAGTTTCCCCAAGGGGGGCGCTTGCGCCCCCCCTTTCCGGGAAAGGGGGCCGGGGGGATAGCCGTCAAAATGTTGCCGATGACAACGGGCGCAGCCCCGTTGCCATCGTTGGAGGCGGACCGGCGGGCATGGCGCTGGCGTTGGCGCTGAAAATTCATGGTGTCGATGCGGAAATCTTCGAAGCCCGCGAACGTGCCGCAGTTCGCCATGACGCCCGCGTGCTGGCGCTGTCCGACGGCGCGCGGCAGATCCTCGACTGGCTCGGCGTCTGGTCAGGCATGTCGGCAACGCAGATCGAAACCATCCACATCTCGCAGCGCGGCGGTTTCGGTCGCACGGTTTTGCGCGCAAGCGAACTGGAGGTCAAGGCCCTGGGCTGGGTATTGCCGGCAGCCGATCTGATCGCTGCGTTGGACGCCGCCCTGCGCGCCGCAGGCATTGTCTATCGAGAGAATATGAAAGTCGGCGCTGGTGATACGGCACACTTCAAGCTCACCGCGTTTGCCGAAGGCGTCGTCGACCCCGATGCCGGCAAGATGCGCGACTACAGCCAGCATGCCGTGCTGTGCAGTGTGAGCGTGGCGGCACCGCATCGCAATGTCGCCTGGGAGCGCTTCACGGACGAAGGTCCGGTGGCGCTGTTGCCGCTTGGCGAACGCTATTCGGTGGTGTTCACCTGCGCCGACGCAGTCCTTGACGAGGTCAAGTCGCTCGACGACGCGGCGTTTCTTGCGCTGCTGCAGCGCCGCTTCGGTACGCGCCACCGCTTTACCGCGACGACGCCACGCCTTGCCTACCCGCTCGGCCTGCGCTACCGTCAGGAGACGACTGGCGAGCGTCAGGTCTGGCTTGGTAATGCGGCGCAGACTTTGCATCCCGTTGCCGGGCAGGGCTTCAACCTGGCTCTGCGCGACATCTGGGAGCTGGCACAGCAACTGGGCGCCGCTGCCGATCCGGGCGCGCCTGAAGTGCTTGCAGCCTATGCCCGCGGCCGCCGGGCGGACCGGCGCGGCGCGATTGGCTTCACCGATCTGCTGATCGATGGTTTTGCCTCTGACTTTGCGCCGCTCAGGCATCTACGCGGCGCCGGCCTGCTGGCTCTGGACCTGCTGCCGACATTGCGCAGCTTTGTCGCCAAGCGGATGATCTTTGGCGCCCGTGCCTGGCCCTGATATTTCGCTGCACTCGATAAAAAGCCTCGATTACCGCCAACGCGCTTTGCGCTAAAATCGCCGCCTTCCTCACCCGCATTTCTCATCCCGACATGGACTTCCTCGGCTTTCAGTTGCGCAACAACCTGTTTGTCGCGCCCATGGCCGGAGTTACGGATCGTCCCTTCCGTCAGCTGTGCAAGAAGCTCGGCGCGGGACTCGCGGTGTCCGAAATGGTGACCTCCAACTCCCTGCTCTACGGCAGCGCCAAGACCCGACGCCGCGCCGACCATGAAGGCGAGGTCGATCCGATCTCGGTTCAGATTGCCGGCGCCGATCCGGCGATGATGGCGCAGGCGGCAAGGTACAACGCCGACAACGGCGCCCAGATCATCGACATCAACATGGGCTGCCCGGCGAAAAAGATCTGCAATGTCATGGCTGGCTCGGCCCTGATGCAGAATGAGCCTCTGGTGGCGAAAATCCTCGAGGCGGTGGTGGCTGCCGTGCCGGATACCCCGGTCACGCTCAAGTTTCGCACCGGCTGGAATCGCGACAATCGCAACGCGCCCGGCATTGCCCGCATCGCCGAGGAATCCGGCATACGTGCCATCGCCATTCACGGCCGCACCCGTGCCGACCAATACCAGGGTTGCGCCGAATACGACACGATTGCCCTGGTCAAATCGCGGGTGAACATTCCGGTGATCGCCAACGGCGATATCGACACGCCGCACAAGGCCCGCTTTGTCCTCGACTACACCGCTGCCGATGGCGTCATGATCGGCCGCGCGGCGCAGGGGCGGCCCTGGCTGTTTCGCGAGATCGAACATTTTCTGGCGACGGGCAAAGAACTGGCGCCGCCGCGCGTCGAGGAAATTCACGCGATCCTGCGCGGGCATCTGGCCGAGCTCTATGGCTTCTATGGCGAAGAGACCGGCGTGCGTATCGCGCGCAAGCACATCAGCTGGTATACCAAGGGCCTGGTCGGCGCCGCGCACTTCCGTCATGCCATGAACCAGTTGCAGACGGTGCGCGAGCAACTGGTTGCGGCCGACGAGTTCTTCCTTGGGCATGCGGCGGCGAACGAGTGCCTGCGTTACGGCGACTGCGACAAGGAGATGAAGGCGGCATGAGCAGCGAAATCAACGACTGCGTGCGGCGCACCCTCAACCGCTATTTCCGCGATCTCGACGGCCAGGCGCCGCACGCCGTTTACGGCATGGTGCTGAAATGCGTCGAACGGCCGATGCTGGAGGTGGTGATGAAGCAGGCGGAAGGAAATCAGACCGTCGCCGCCGACATGCTGGGCATCAGTCGCGGCACCTTGCGCCGCATGCTGGTCGAACACGAA
>CAZYTN010000231.1:0-3924 GCA_964650115.1 uncultured Sulfuritalea sp. | reverse complement strand
GAACTCGAACGCTGGGCGCGGGAGAACATCCACGACGCGCCACATGGGCGCGGGCAGGAAACCGATGAGGCCTGTGTTGCCCTGGTGCGCAAGCTGGGCGCCGCGAACTGGATTCGCTATGGCGTCGGTGGTACTGCATACGGCGGCAGCGCCGAGACCATCGACACGCGCGCGATCTGCCTGATCCGCGAGACGCTGGCCCGTTACTCGGGACTGGCCGACTTCGCCTTTGCCATGCAGGGCCTGGGCAGCGGGGCCATCACGCTGCACGGCACCGACGCGCAGAAGCGCAATTACCTGCCGCGTATTGCCGCGGGTTCGGCGATTGCCGCCTTCGCGCTGTCCGAGCCGGACGCAGGCTCGGACGTCGGCGCCATGCGCTGCGCCGCCCATGCGGACGGCGACGGCTTTGTCCTCAACGGCGAAAAAACCTGGATCTCCAACGGCGGCATCGCGGATTTCTACGTGGTGTTCGCCCGCACCGGCGAAGCCCCCGGCACGCGCGGCATCAGTGCCTTCATCGTCGATGCGGCGACGCCGGGGCTGGAAATCGCCGAACGCATCGAGGTCATTGCGCCGCATCCGCTGGCGCGGCTGCGCTTCAGCCACTGCCGGATTCCGGGCAATCAACGGCTCGGCGAGGCGGGGCAGGGCTTCAAGCTGGCGATGCGCACGCTCGACATCTTCCGCACCTCGGTGGCCGCCGCCGCGCTGGGTTTCGCCCGGCGCGCGCTCGACGAGGCGTTGCAGCGCGCCACGGCGCGCAAGATGTTCGGCCACATCCTGGCCGATTTCCAGCTGACGCAGGCCAAACTGGCGGACATGGCGGCCGCCATCGACGCTTCGGCGCTGCTGGTGTATCGCGCCGCCTGGCTGCGCGACCAGGGGCGGACGGTGACCCGGGAAGCGGCGATGGCCAAGATGGTGGCCACCGAATCGGCGCAGCAGGTGATCGATTCCGCCGTGCAGATATTCGGCGGACTTGGCGTGGTCAGCGAGATGCCGGTGGAGCGCCTTTACCGCGAAATCCGTGCCCTGCGCATATACGAAGGCGCCACCGAAGTGCAGAAACTGATCATTGCCCGCGAATTGATCAAGGATGCCGCCGCCACGACATGATACGTTCCGACGAGACCGCCCAAATGAGCCAGCGCGAAGCCCCACCCGAACCGGACATCCAGATTCTGCAGCCCGCCGGATGGATCGCGCCCAAGGGCTATTCGAACGGCATCGCAGCGCGCGGCCGTACCGTGGTGGTGGGCGGACAGATCGGCTGGGACAGCCAGTGCCGCTTCCACAGCAGCGATTTTGCCGAGCAGGCCAGACAGGCACTGCAGAATATCGTTGCGGTGCTTGCCGAGGCCGGCGGACGACCTGAACACATCATCCGCATGACCTGGTATGTGATCGACAAGCGCGAATACCTGGCGGCCTACCCCCAGCTTGGCCATGCCTATCGCGAGGTCATCGGCCGCACTTTCCCGGCCATGACGGCGGTGCAGGTCGCGGGACTGATGGAAGATGCCGCTCGCGTCGAGATCGAGGCGACGGCAGTCATCCCGGATTGATGCCGGCGTTATCGACGTCAAGCGTTGCGGCCGGAGCTAAAATGGTGACATGAAAGCCTGCAGTTCTGAATTCCTCCAGATCCGCGGCCGGCGCCTGCATGTCCGCATCTGGGGCAGCGAATCGGCGCCGCTGCTGGTGCTCCTTCACGGTTGGTGCGATGTGTCGGCCTCGTGGCAGTTCGTCGTCGATGCCCTGGAGCGGGATTGGCGTGTTGTGGCCCCCGACTGGCGCGGCTTCGGCTTGTCGGAATGGAACAACGATGCCTACTGGTTCCCCGATTACATCGCCGATCTCGATGCCCTGCTTTTGCACTACTCGCCGCAGGATCCGGTGCGCCTGGTCGGGCACAGTCTGGGCGGCAATGCGGGCACCCTGTATGCGGGCATCCGGCCCGACCGCATCCGCAAGCTGGTTAACCTCGAAGGTCTCGGGCTGCGCCTTTACCAGCCGGATGAGGCGGCGGAACGCTATGCCAACTGGCTGGATCAGCTGCGGGATACGCCGACCTTTCGTACCTATCCCGACCGGACCGCGTTTGCGGCACGGTTGCAGAAGGAGAACCCGCGCCTGTCCGGGGAGAAGGCCCGCTACCTTGCCGAATCCATGGCTGAGGACGATGGGGCCGGAGGCATCCATCAGGCCGCCGATCCCTGCCATCGCTGGGTCAACCCGATCATCTATCGCATTGAAGAAGCGAAGTCGATCTGGCGGCGGGTGACCGCTCCGGTACTCTGGGTGACGGCGGCCGACTCCTTCATCTTCAAACAATTGTTCGCGATCGATTCGGAGGACTACCGCAGCCGCCTGGCCTGCTTCCGCGCTGTGCGGGAGGTTACCGTGCAGGACTGCGGGCATAATCTGCATCATGACCAGCCGCTGCAGGTGGCACAACTGATCGAGGAGTTTTTTGTCGCATGAAGCCGCTCAATGCTGATCTCCATTGCCATTCGACGGTCTCCGACGGCCTGCTGGCCCCGGCCGATCTGGTCCGCCGCGCCCAGGACAATGGCGTGGAACTGCTGGCGCTGACCGATCACGATGAACTCGGCGGGCTGGCCGCGGCACGGGCGACCGCGGACCAGATCGGTCTGCGCTTTGTCGATGGGGTCGAGATTTCGATTTCCTGGGGGGACGACCAGACCGTGCATATCCTCGGGCTGGGTATCGATCCGGCCAATGCCGACCTGTTGGCGGGACTGCACCAGGTCAGGAGCGGGCGCGACTCGCGTGCCGGGCGCATGGCGGCCGAACTGGACAAGGTCGGCATCCACGGCGCCTACGAAGGCGCGCTGCGCCACGCGGGCAATCCGGCGCTGGTCAGCCGCTCGCATTTCGCCCGCTACATCGTCGAACAGGGGCACGTCATGGACGTCAAGTCGGTGTTCGACCACTGGCTGGCCAAAGGCAAGCCGGGCTATGTCGAACACTCCTGGGCCACGCTGGAGGACGCGCTGCGCTGGATAGTCGGCGCTGGCGGCACGGCGGTTATCGCCCATCCGGGACGCTACCGGCTCTCGAAGACGGAGCGGCGTCAATTGTTCGTGGCATTCAAGGATCTCGGCGGGCGCGGCATCGAAGTCCTGTCCGGGTCCCAGAAGGACGAAGAGACCAATGAATTTTCGCGTATCGCCCGCGAGTTCGGCTTTCTTGCATCGCGCGGTTCGGATTTCCACGGCCCGGGCGAAAGCTGGATCGATCTGGGCAAAATGCCCGACTTGCCCGCGGATCTGACGCCGGTCTGGTCGCAGCTTTGAACGCAGCAGGCTGAAGACATTCATGCCGGCAGGGCAAAGGGCCGGTAAAATTCCGCCCTTCGCCTTCAGTCTTCCGTCCCTGCATGGCCCAGTTATTCCACATTCACCCCGAACATCCGCAGCCGCGCCTGATCAAGCAGGCGGCCGAGATCGCCCGCAGCGGCGGCCTCATCGCCTTGCCCACCGACGCCGCCTACTCGCTGGCCGGCGTCGCCGGTTATGCGCCGCTGCTGGACCGGATCCGCAGCATCCGCGGCGTCGATGAACGCCACCACTTCACGCTGATGTGTCGCGACCTGTCGGAGATCGCCACCTATGCGCGGGTGGACAACAGCCAGTATCGCCTGCTGAAGGCCACTACGCCGGGCAGCTATACCTTCATCCTGGAAGGCACCAGGGAACTGCCGCGCCGCCTGCTGCATCCCAAGCGCAAGACCATCGGGCTGCGCGTGCCCAATCATCCGCTGGCGCTGGCGCTGCTCGAGGAACTGGATGAGCCGCTGCTGACCTCGACCCTGATCCTGCCCGGTTTCGAGGCGCCGCTGGCGGATGCCGACGAGATCCGCGAGCATCTGGAAAAGCTGCTCGATCTGGTGATCGA
>CAZYTN010000230.1:0-3964 GCA_964650115.1 uncultured Sulfuritalea sp. | reverse complement strand
CGCGTTCGCGTTGCCCGCAGTGCGGCCACTCGATTACCGCGCTGGAGAACATTCCCCTTATCAGCTGGCTTTTTCTGCACGGGCGCTGCAAAGGCTGCGCTGCGCCGATTTCCATGCGCTATCCGCTGATCGAGGCGCTGACCGGACTGCTGTTCGCGCTTGCCGCATGGCATTTCGGCTTCACTGCCGCGGGCCTGGGCGCCCTGGTATTGATCGCGGCCTTGCTTGCCCTGACCGCCATCGATTTCGACACCCAGCTGTTGCCCGACGACATCACCTTGCCACTGCTGTGGATCGGCTTGGCCCTGAATGCCTTCAACGTCTATACGGACTTGAAGAGCGCGGTGATCGGCGCCATGGCGGGTTATTTGTCGCTTTGGAGCGTGTATTGGCTGTTCAAGCTGTTCACCGGCAAGGAAGGCATGGGCTACGGCGACTTCAAGCTGCTGGCGGCACTCGGTGCCTGGCTGGGCTGGCAGATGCTGCCCCTGACCATCCTGCTTTCCTCGCTCGTCGGCGCAGTGGTTGGCATCGCCCTGATGGCGTTTGCCCGCCATGGCCGCAATGTGCCCATTCCTTTCGGCCCCTACCTTGCCGCGGCCGGCGTCATTTCCCTGGTCTGGGGCAAGCCCCTGACCCACGCCTATCTCGGGGCCTGAGAACCCGGTGCGCGAAGGGCTTCGGCTATAATTGCTGCCTTTGCCCGAATACCGGAGAATTTCATGCCTATCTACGCTTATCGCTGCACCGATTGCGGCTTTGAGAAAGATGTCATGCGGAAAGTCAGCGATCCGCTGTTGACCACCTGCCCCGAGTGCAAGAGTGAGCACTTTGCCAAGCAGCTGACTGCGCCGGGCTTTCAGCTCAAGGGCAGCGGCTGGTATGCCACCGACTTCAAGGGAGGCGGCTGCAAGGCCACGGATGCCAAAAGCGACAACCCGCCACCCTGCCAGGGTGGCACGGGTAGCTGCGCCGCCAATACCTGACGACCCCCTTGAAAAAGTACTTCATCACCGGGCTGCTGATCTGGGTCCCGCTGGCGATCACCGTGTGGGTGCTGTCGCTGATCGTCCGTTCCATGGATCAGTCGCTGCTGCTGCTGCCGCAGACCATTCACCCCGAACACCTGCTGGGCATGTACATTCCCGGGCTCGGCGCGTTGCTAACGCTGCTGGTGGTGTTTCTCACCGGACTGGTGACGACGAACATCGTCGGCCAGAAACTGGTGCGCTTCTGGGAGGGCGTGCTCGCCCGTATCCCTGTAGTGAAGTCGATTTACTACAGCGTCAAGCAGGTAAGCGACACCCTGTTTTCGGGCAACGGCGTCGCCTTCCGCAAGGTTCTGCTGGTCCGCTATCCTCATCCCGAGGCCTGGTCGGTAGCGTTTCAGACCGGACATCCGGCGCGCGATGTGGCCGACATGCTGCCGGAGGAACACGTCGGTGTCTTCATCCCGACCACGCCCAGCCCGGTCAATGGCTTCTTCTTCTTCGTCAAACGAAAAGACGTCATCGAGCTCGACATGGATGTCGACGAGGCCCTCAAGTACATCGTCTCCATGGGCGTTGTCGCCCCGCCCATGAGGAATCCTGCCGGGCGCGCCCAGAATCAATAAAAAACCGAATTGATCACCCCCCACCCCCATCCCCGCCCCAGGGCGGGGCTACCAACCAGCTCGCTTCGCTCGATAGTCCGCAGTGACTTCACAGCCGGCTGGGTTTCGCGTTAAGTTAACAGTCCGAAAATCCTATGCGTACTCATTACTGCGGCGAGGTCAATGCCTCCCATGTTGATCAGATTGTCACGCTTTGCGGCTGGAACCACCGCCGCCGCGACCATGGCGGCGTGATCTTCATCGACCTGCGCGATCGCGCAGGCCTGGCGCAGGTGGTCTGCGATCCGGACCGGCCGGAGATGTTCAGGATCGCCGAAAACGTGCGCAACGAATTCGTGCTCAAAGTCACCGGCAAGGTACGCCGCCGCCCCGCCGGCACCGAGAACCCCAATCTGGCCTCGGGTGAAATCGAAATCCTCTGCCATGAACTCGAAGTGCTAAACACGGCCGTGACGCCGCCCTTCCAGCTCGACGAGGAAAACCTCTCGGAAAACGTGCGCCTCACCCATCGCGTAATCGACCTGCGCCGCCCGCAGATGCAGAAGAACCTGATGCTGCGCTACAAGGTGGCCATGGCCTTCCGCCGCTTCCTCGACGAGAAGGGCTTCATCGACATCGAAACACCGATGCTGACCAAGTCGACTCCGGAAGGTGCGCGCGACTACCTGGTGCCTTCGCGCGTGCATCCCGGCCAGTTCTTTGCCTTGCCACAGTCGCCGCAATTGTTCAAGCAATTGCTGATGGTGGCCGGATACGACCGTTATTATCAGATTACCAAGTGCTTCCGCGACGAAGACCTGCGCGCCGACCGCCAACCGGAATTCACCCAGGTCGATATCGAGACTTCCTTTCTGACCGAGGAGCAGATCACCGGGCTGATGGAAGAAATGATCCGCAGCGTGTTCAGGACGGCGCTCGCCGTCGACTTGCCCAACCCGTTCCCGCGCATGAGCTATGCCGAAGCCATGGGCCGCTATGGTTCCGACAAGCCCGACCTGCGTGTCACGCTGGAACTCACCGAAGTCACCGACGCGGTGGCCGACGTCGCGTTCAAGGTGTTCAGTGGTCCGGCCACATCCGGCGGCCGCGTCGCGGCTCTGCGCATTCCAGGCGGCGCGACGCTCACTCGCGGCGAGATCGACGGCTATACCGAGTTCGTCAAGATCTACGGCGCCCGCGGGTTGGCCTACATCAAGGTCAACGACGCCAGCAAACTCAGCGAAGAAGGCCTGCAGTCGCCCATCGTCAAGAACCTCCACGCGGCGGCGCTGAAAACCATTGTCGAGCGCACCGGGGCGCAATCCGGCGACCTGATTTTCTTCGGCGCGGACAAGACCAAGATCGTCAATGATGCGCTGGGCGCCCTGCGCACCAAACTCGGCCACGAAAAGGGCTATGTCGATGGCTCGGCCTGGCGCCCGCTGTGGGTGGTCGATTTCCCGATGTTCGAATACGACGAGGAAAACCAGCGCTGGTCTGCCTGCCACCATCCCTTCACCAGTCCCAAGGACGGCCACGAGGCCTTGATGGCGACCGATCCCGGCAAGTGTCTGGCCAAGGCCTATGACCTGGCGCTGAATGGCTGGGAAATGGGCGGCGGCTCGGTGCGTATCCATCGTGCCGAAGTGCAGGAGAAGGTATTTCAGGCGCTGGGCATAGGCCCCGAGGAGCAGCAGGCCAAGTTCGGCTTCCTGCTCGACGCGCTCAGGTACGGCGCGCCACCCCACGGTGGCCTGGCCTTCGGCCTCGACCGCATCGTCACCATGATGGCCGGCGCCGAGTCGATCCGCGATGTGATTGCCTTCCCCAAGACCCAGCGCGCGCAGTGCCTGCTGACCGATGCGCCTTCGGACGTGGACGAAAAGCAGTTGCGCGAGTTGCACATCCGCCTGCGGCAGAAGGTCGAAACCCAAGTCGAAGTAGGAAAGGCCTGAGCCGATCATGCTCCGGTTGCTCGCCGTCCTGCTTGGCGTGGCCTTGCTGGGCAGCGGCGAGGCTCGGGAAAGCAGCGGCGTTCCAGTCGGACAACTGCCGCCAGAAGCACGCGAAACACTGCGGCAGATAGATGCCGGCGGCCCCTTTCCCTTCCGGCGCGACGGCATCGTCTTCGAGAACCGTGAACGCCGCCTGCCCGAGCAGCCTCGCGGCTACTACCGCGAATACACCGTACCCACCCTTGGCAGCAAGGATCGCGGCGCGCGGCGCATCGTCACCGGCGACAAGCCGCCGCTCGTGTTCTACTACACGGCCGACCACTACAAATCCTTCCATCGAATTCAGCGATGAGCGCCGAACACTACGAAAACCTGTTTGCCGATTCCTCGCGCGCAGGTGTGCATCATCTGCCGC
>CAZYTN010000229.1:0-3997 GCA_964650115.1 uncultured Sulfuritalea sp. | reverse complement strand
CGCCCAGTTCCGCTTCGACGTTGCCGAGAATGAAGCTGTGCCGCAGCACGCGCTGGTTGATGGCGCAAAAGCCGGCATCATCGACATTGAACCAGTTGAAGTCACCGTTGAAACACAGCGTGACCTGCCCCGGCTCCGCCTCTGCCATGGCTTCGATGGCGTCGAGCGCAGGCAGGTTGCCGTACAGCCCGCCGATGACGTACAGGGTTTCCGCACCATGCTCCGGCGCCGTCGCGATTGCCGCCGCACCGTAGTGGTAGCGTGCCGGACACACCCGGCCGGGCAGGCTCATGCCGCGTCTGTCGCAGTCGAGAGGCGCTTGCGCGGCCACAGCAGGGGCAGGAAGAATCCCGCCGTACACAACAGCAGGCCGTACAGGTTGGTGCCGAGCAGGATGGCATATTTGCCGCTGCCGATGGCCCAGGCGGACGGGATCAGGTCCATCAGCTGCAGCACGCCCAGGATCATGCCGGTCCAGAACGCGAGATGAAACGACAGCGGCGAATGGCCGACCCGGTTCGAGAACAGGAAGATCGGGGCCAGGCCGATCACCATGGTGCCGCTGATGGTCGTCGCCTTGAGGATGTCGGTACCGGCGATCATCGGCAGGTTGCCGAGCAGGGCAAACACCACCATGGTCAGCGAGCCAATCGTCATGGCCCTGGGCGAGGGCGTCCGGCCCGCCAGCAGCGGCAGTTCGCGCGCGACCAGTTTGGACAGCGAGGTGAAAGTCGAATCCAGCGTCGACCCGGCCGAGGACACCATGACCACGATCATCGCGAAGAAACCGGCGAAGCCCAGTCCGCGCGCCACGTCGGCCGGCACATTGCTGCCGATCCTGATCCCTTCCAGGCGGGCATGCACGCCGACCAGGCTGAAGGCGAAAATCGCAACAAAGCCCAGCACACCGGCGACGATGAAGGCACGCAGCATGGCCTTTTCGCGGGTGATGAAGCCGCGGTCGGTCAGCACCGGATCGTGGAAGGGATAGGACAGGGCCTGCAGCAAGGCCACCAGCAGCAGATCGACGCCGGTCGCCAGGGTAAAACTGCCTTGCGTCAGCAGTTCGCCGGGGGCATGGGCCGGCAGGACGAAAGCCAGCACCACGCCGACGAACAGCACGAACACCACCGCCTGTATGACGTCGCTGAAAATCGAGCTGCGCAAGCCGCCCTTGAGGCTGTAGAACAGCACGGCAGCGGTGAACAGCAGGGCCGCGCCGATGAAGCCGGACGAACCGCTTGCGCCGTAGTAGCCGCCGACGACGGCGGTGTTGCTCCACACCTCGTTGAACAGGCGCACCAGTATCGCCGCCGAAAATGCCAGTGCCGCGCCGCGGCCATACTTGCCGACCAGGAAGGAAACCAGCCCGGTGGCGCCTTCGCGCGTGCGCAGCCGGTAGATGACGAAACCCGCCACCGGAATCGACAGCCAGTAGGCCGCGTAGGCCAGTCCGCCGACCACGCCATAGGCGGCGCCGAGATTGGCGGCGTTGGTCACCGACTTGGCAAATATCCAGCTGATGAAAATGCTCATCATCAGCGCCCATTCCGACGCCGGCCGGCCCTGTGCGTCATGGCCGCTGAAAAAGCCGGTTTCGTCCGTCGCGCGCGGCGCGACCAGGTACATCACGATGCCGAAGAGCAACAGGAAGCCCCAGAAGAACAGACCCTGAAATTCATCCATCGATCAGCTCCCGCAGCTCGGTGCGGCGGCTGTTTCATGTCCGAGGGCGCCGCCGCAACTCGAACCCTGGCCGGCAGTGCAGCCATAGCAGTGATCCGCGACCCGGATCGGCAGTTCTTCGAGCAAGGCGGCGCTGGCCTGGGTGATGTGCAGGCGGCCGCCGGCGCGGTCGCCCAGGGCCAGGCCGAGTTGCTGGTTGAAGTCGCAGTCATAGACATAGCCTTGCCAGTCGAGGCTGATCAGGCTGCGGCACATCACCTGTTGCAGGTTGTCATCGCGGTGGGCTTCGCGCAGGGTGCTCATGTAGGCGTTGAACTGGCCCTTGGATATCAGCATGCTGCCGAAACGCTGGATCGGCATGTTGGCCAGCGTGAACAGCTCATTGAAAACGATGCCGTACTTTTCGCCGAGGTGCAGCTTGTAGGCGGCTTGCAGCGCCGCCTGGGGCGGCGGCAGGCTGGCGCCCTGGGGGTTATAGACCAGGTTGAGGCTGAGTCCGCTGTCTGGCTGCCCATAGCCCAGGGCGTTGAGTTGCTTCAGGCCGCGCAGGCTTGCCGCGAAAACGCCCTTGCCGCGTTGCCGGTCGACGTTTTCTTCCAGGTAGCAGGGCAACGAGGCGACGATTTCGACGCGGTGGCTGGCGAGGAATTTCGCCATGTCCTCGAAGCCCGGCTCTTCCAGGATGGTCAGGTTGCAGCGGTCGATCACGCGCAGGCCGCGCGCGCGCGCCGCAATCACCAGGCGGCGAAACTGCGGATTGAGCTCGGGCGCGCCGCCGGTGAGATCGATGGTGGTGATGCCCGGGCTCGCCGCGATGAAATCGATCACCGCGTCGACGGTTTCGGCCGTCATCTCCTCGGTGCGCGTCGGCCCGGCATTGACGTGGCAGTGCACGCAGCTCTGGTTGCAACGGTAGCCGAGGTTCAATTGCAGGGTTTCGACGGCCCGCCGTGTCAGGGCAGGGAAGTCGGTATGGGTCAGCAGGTGCAGGGTGGCATGCATGAAGGTCTCCAGGGGAATCCATGACTTGGTCGGCCGGATCCGCAATTGCTTACAGTGTGCATCAAATCGACAGGAACATGACAAGCGTGGCATCGGGTGCAAAATGTCCGATTGCAGGGTGATGACAGGAGGAGTGAAATGGACTTCATCAAAGTGATCCAGGACCGGTACATCGGGACAATAGTTCTCGATAACCCGAAAAAATTGAATGCCCTCAGCCACGACCTGGTGACCGGGATTGTCGCTGCGTTGCAGCAGCTCGAACAGGCCGAGGCGCGGGTCGTCATCCTGCGGGCGCAGCCGGGAACCAAGGTCTGGTCGGCCGGCCACGACGTCGGCGAACTGCCCGAGGGCGGTCGCGATCCGCTGGGCTGGGATGATCCTCTGCGAAATCTGGTACGCACCATCGAGACCTGCCGCATGCCGGTGATCGCCATGATCGAAGGCGGGGTCTGGGGCGGCGCGGTGGAAACCGTGCTCGCCTGCGACATCGTCATCGCCGCGCCCGGCGCCACATTTGCCGTCACCCCGGCGCGTTTGGGCGTGCCCTATAACGTCAGCGGCATGATGACTTTCATGAGCGCGGCGAGCCTGCGCCTGGTCAAGGAGCTGGCCTTCACGGCGACGCCGATTTCGGCCGAGCGCGCCGAGCGCATCGGCATGATCAACCATGTGGTGGCCGCTGGGGAACTGGAAGCCTTTACGCTGGGCATGGCGACCACGATTGCCAACAATGCACCTCTGAGCATTGCCGTCATGAAGGAACAACTGCGGGTGCTGGCGGGGGCGAAGCCCGTCAGCCCGCGCGGCTTCGAAAAAGTGCAGGGCTTGCGCCGGATTGTGTACGATAGCCATGACTATCACGAGGGGATTCGCGCCTTCAAGGAAAAGCGCAAGCCGGTGTTCACCGGCAAATAAGCGTTTGGAGGCATCGAGGGTTTCCTTGCGCGTCAGGAATTCTGAAAGCTCAAAGGGAGTCGGCCATGAAAGTCAATCTGGACACCGTTCCGCACGGGGTAAGTCTGCTGCACGACCCGCTGCGCAACAAGGGCACGGCGTTTACCGAGGTCGAGCGCGACGCGCTGGGCCTGCGCGGCCTGTTGCCGCCGCATGTTCATACCCAGGACGAGCAGATGGCGCGCTTCCTCGCGCACTTGCGCGGCCTTCCTGATCCGCTCGAGAAGTTCGTCGCGCTGTGCTCCCTGCATGATCGCAACGAGGCCCTGTTCTTCCGCGTGGTGTGCGACAACGTCGACGAGATCATGCCGCTGATCTACACGCCGACGGTGGGGCTGGCCTGCCAGCGCTA
>CAZYTN010000228.1:0-4001 GCA_964650115.1 uncultured Sulfuritalea sp. | reverse complement strand
GAATCGAGGAAATCAAGGGCATGGAGGATTTCCCCAAGCCCAAGGGCACGGCGAATGCGCTGATCCGCCTGACGCAACGCGAAGGCACTTCACTGGCGGTCATGGCACACGCCCTCAAGTCCGATCCGACCTTGTCGGTGCGTGTGATCCGGGTCGCCAACGGCGTCAGCGGCGGCGAACACGGGCCGCTGGTGTCCTTGCGCGACGCGGTGAATGTACTGGGCGTCCCGCCGGTGCGGTCATTGGCTCTGGGTTTCTCGCTGCTTGAGACTTGCCGCGGCGGCCAGTGTCGCGAGTTCGATCACTCCCGCTTCTGGTCGCAGGCACTGGCGCGGGCCGTTGCGCTGCAATTGCTGACGGCAGCGCGCGAGGGCTTGCCACAGGCCGATGCCTTCAGCGTCGGCCTGCTTGCGCGCGTCGGAGAACTGATTCTCGCCACGGTGTTTCCCGCACCCTACTCGGAATTGCTGCAGCACCGGGTCGGGCAGGCCGGCGTACAGTTGTTGCAGAGCGAGCAGGAGGCGTTTGCGGTAACGCATGCGGCGCTGGCGGCATCGCTGCTGCTCGATTACAACCTGCCCGAAGTGTATGCGGAGGCGGTGGAGTCCCTCGGCCTGCCAGGGCCGGCGAATCATGCGCAAGGCCCCGGCGCGGCAAACGCCCATCAACTACTGACTCTGGCCGATCACATTGGCGCCATCTGTGTCGCGGCGCCGGCCGCATCGCGTGCGCTGATGCCGGAACTGTTCGAACTGGGGGCGCGCCTGTCGTTCCAGGCCGATCAGTTGATCGCGCTTTGCGACCGTGCGGCGCATGAATGGCGCGGGTGGGGCACCCTGCTGGAAGTCGAAACCGGGCCGATGCCGCATTTTGAAGAATGCCCAGCCGTGCCGCTGCCCGATGTGTCGCCGGGCGAATTGTCGAGCGAGCCCCCGGCTGCTGCGCCGCCGCCAGGAGTAGCGCCGGCTGCGCCACCGGGAGTATCGCCGGGCGCGTCGCCGGGCGCATCACCCGCTGCGTCACTGGATTTTTCGTCGGGCGTTCCCGAAATCAAGCGGCGCAGCGTGGCCGCAACCAGCACCGAATCCGCGCCGATGTGCGTTTTGCTGGTCGGCGATGAAGCGCGCGTACGCGGTCCGCTGCGCGGCATGCTGAGCGGGGCCGGCTACCGGGTGGCCGAGGCCGCCGACGGACGCCACGGCCTGACCCTGGCCATCGAATTGCAGCCGCAGATCATGCTGGTCGACCTGCTGGCGACGGAGATCGACGGCATCGAACTGACCCGCACGCTGCGTCAGTTCAAGGCCGGGCGCAGCAGCTACGTGCTGATTCTGTCCGCCGCGGAGAATGAGGAGAAACTGGTCGCTGCCTTCGCCGCCGGCGCCGACGGCTTCCTTATCCTGCCCCTGCAACCGCGGCAATTCGCCGCGCAGTTGCAGGCCGGCAGGCGCGTTGCCGGCCTGCAGGCGGAGCTCAGGCAGGAGCGCGAGGAAATCCGGCGCATTTCCGCCGAATTGGCAGTGAGCAACCAGCAGTTGCAGGAGGTCGGCATGACCGATCTGTTGACCGGTTGCCGCAACCGGCGTTACGCCATGGATCGCATGCAGCAGGAATGGGCGATGGCGGTGCGCAGCGAGCGGCCGCTGGCCTGCATGGTGATCGACCTCGATAACATGAAGCAGATCAATGATGCGCACGGCCACGCCGCCGGCGACACCGTGCTCAAGCTGTGCGCCAGTGCCTTCAAGGACGAGATGCGGGCGCAAGATGTGCTGGCCCGCAGCGGTGGCGATGAATTCCTGGTGATCTGTCCGGACACTTCGCTGGAAGCCGCGCTGGCCTGCGCCGAGCGCATGCGTGCCGCGGTCGAGGCCCTGCCCATCGTGGACGGCGCACGGACGGCCCACGGCAGTGTCAGCATCGGTGTCGCGGTGCGCGATGCGACGACGCCGGATGCGGATGCCCTGATCCGGTCGGCCGATCAAAGCGCTTACCTGGCCAAGCGCAAGCGCAATTCCGTGGCGGCGGTACAGTCGAACGCGACGCTGTCCCATCGCTCGGCCTAGTTTCCCCGGTGCGGGCGCACGGCGCGGCTTGCGGCCGGATGCGACGGTCGCTCGGGGCGCTCGGGAGATGGCTGAAATGGCAGAAATAGGCCAATAAACAATCTATTGTGATAACTTTGTAATGTTTTCTCTTACAAAGCAGCTCTATCTAATTCTTACAATAGAATGGTTTTTCCATTGATTTCTTTCTTGTCATGGCCCGTGTGATCATGCATCTGTCGCGATTCGGGCCCGAATTCGGGTCTGACCGGCGAATTCAAGGAGTGCATGATGAAATCGACCGACACCTATAACGATATAAAGGAAGTCAATCTTTCGTACCTGATGCTGGCGCAGAACATGGTTCGCTCGGATCGCGAAGCCGCCATTTTCCGTCTGGGCATCAGCGAAGAGATTGCCGACGTGCTGACGCGCCTGACCCCCGGGCAGGTGCTGAAAATGGCCAGTTCGGACATGCTGCTCTGCAGCTTCCGCTTCGATGACGCCTTGCTGCTCGATCTGCTCGCCAATCACGAGCGCGAACGCGGCGTCGGGCATGTGCATGCGGCGATTCTCGCTGCCGGCCGCCCCGTTGCCACGCTGGCCTGAACGGCCGTTCATCCAGGGTCACACAAACGTCAAGCGACGGAGGCTACTCATGCGCAACAAATCCGTAATCATCGAAGCCAAGGACATCGGCCTCGCGATCGAACTGATCGAACTCGGCGCCCGCCTGCAATTGCTCGAGGCGGAAACCAACCTGTCACGAGAGCGCCTGCTCAAGCTCTACAAGGAAGTCCGCCACGAATCGCCGCCCAAGGGCATGCTGCCGTTTTCGACCGACTGGTTCATGACCTGGCAGCCCAACATCCATGCCTCGCTGTTCATGGCCTATTACCGTTTCCTCAAGTCGCATACGCAATTGACCGGCCTGGAACTGATCATCAAGTCCTACCGCATGTATCTCGACCAGATCAAGCGCGGCGGCCTGGATACCGTGCTCTCGCTGACGCGCGCCTGGACCATGGTGCGCTTCTTCGATGCCAGCATGCTGCAGATGGCCACCTGCCGCGAATGCGGCGGCGATTTCGTGGCCCACGCCTACGATCCCGTGCGCGGCTATGTCTGCGGCCTGTGCCACATGCCGGCGCGCGCCGGCAAGACGCGGCGGGCGGCGGAGGCGGCGGCCAGCGCCGCATTGGCTGCCGTTTAGCCCGTCCCGCAGCACAAACGCAGTTCCCGCGCGCCCCTCCGGCAGGGGCGCGTTTCTTTTTGTGCTGTTCATCGCCGTGGCCTCCACGGTCGGCTTTGCATAGCCGACCGGCTTCGCGGGCGCAGAGCAGTGCTCTGCGAAACCCCCGCTGCGCCCAGCGCCGTCCCACTAGGGGATACCGCTTCGCGTAACTTTTCCTTGATGCGGGTTTGTCGCGCCGCCGATGATTAGAATGGGCGTCCTTTCATTTCCGCCTTCCTGCCATGTGGTTTCGCAATCTCCAGATTTTCCGGCTCACTCCCGACTGGGACTACAGCACCGACGCCCTCACCGCCGCCCTGCAGCGCGGCATCTTCCAGGGCTGCGGCGCCGGCGATCGCCTGGCGCTGGGCTGGGTGCCGCCGCGCGGCGAGGAAGGCGACCTGGTGTTCAGCGTGGAGCGCCAGCAGCTGATTGCGCTGGGCATCGAACAGAAGCTGCTGCCGATGTCCGTGGTGCGCCAGTACGCGGCGGCCAAACTCGAGCAGATCGCGGCGGCGCAAGGCTACAAGCCGGGCCGCAAGCAGACGCGCGAAGTGGTCGACCAGGTCGAGGCGGAACTGCTGCCGCGCGCCTTCGTCAAGCGCGGCCTCACCTATGTCTGGATCGATCCGGTCAATCGCTGGCTGCTGGTCGATGCCTCGTCCAGCGCCCGCGCCGACGAAGTCATGGAGCAGCTCAAGCTCTCGCTCGGCGAACTGCCG
>CAZYTN010000227.1:0-4012 GCA_964650115.1 uncultured Sulfuritalea sp. | reverse complement strand
GCACGGCCTCGGCCTGCTCGGAATGCGCGAACGCATCGAGGCGCTCGGCGGTATTTTCTGCATCGAAACTCAACCTGCTCAGGGCTTCCGCCTGGACGCCAGCGTGCCGCTTGATGGCTTTGAGCGCTGCGGAGAGCGCGGATGACGGCACCGATCCGTGTCCTGCTGGTCGATGATCACGCCGTAGTGCGCGAAGGCTACCGACGTTTGCTGGAAGCGACGCCGGCAATCCGGGTGGTCGCTGAAGCGGGCAACGCAGAGGATGCCTATGCCAGATTCATGGATGATGATCCCGACATCGTGGTGATGGACATTACCCTGCCCGGGATCAGCGGCTTTGAAGCCTTGCGCCGCATACTCGGCCGACAGCCTGCCGCGCGCGTCCTGATGTTCAGCATGCACGAGGATCCCGTGTTCGTGCTCCGCGCGTTGGATGGTGGAGCGCGAGGTTATCTGACCAAGGCCAGCGCACCCGACATGATGGTCGAGGCCGTGCGATCGATCGCCGCCGGCGGCCGCTTTGTCCCTCTCGAACTTGCGCGCAGGCTTCAGAATCGGGCATTGAGCGAAGAACGGCTGAGACTCGACGCACTTTCCGAGCGCGAGTTCGAAGTGCTGCGGCTTCTGGCCGCCGGCCACGGGCTGCCTGAAATTGCGGCACTGCTTTGCGTCAGCGGCAAGACGGTCGCCAATTATCAGACCAGCATCCGTCAGAAACTGGCTTGCGACAATGCGATGCAGGTGCTGCGGATTGCGCTGACTTGCGGTCTTGCAGACAGCTGATCGATATTGACTGGTGCAAGTATGGAAGTCCCAGGCAGCGATGCAAGCCGGGAAAAACTCCCCTGGCATCACGGATGACGTGCAGCGAAATCACCCTTCTGCCTTGGCTGATTCGGAGTCTGCCGTGTTGTCGCCGCGCCCCGCCCGTCGAATCGCGGCATTCATGATTTTCATGATTTGGCTTCCCCCATGTCTCGTAGCCGAACTCCGGGCCTACGATTCGATCCATTGATCACGGAAAACCACGATGAACCGATACCTTCGTAGAACCACAGGTTTGATTGCCGCAACACTTTGCGGCAGCGTCTGGGCCGATAGCTATACCATCGACCCCCGCCATACTTTCCCTTCCTTCGAAATCAGTCACTACGGCTTTTCTCTGCAACGCGGCCGTTTCAACAAGCTCAGCGGCACGCTCGACCTCGACACTGGCGCAATGAAGGGCTCGGTTGAAATCACGATCGATATGACATCGGTCGACATGGGCTTCGAGGACTGGAACAAACAGATGCGCGGCGAGCGCTTCTTCCAGACCGACAAATTTCCGCAGGCGCGCTTCCTTGCTCGCGACTTCGCTTTCGACCTTGACAAGCCGGCACCGGTCAGCGGCGAACTGACCCTGCTCGGAGTCACCCGCAAGGTAGTGCTTAAGGTCGGTCAGTGGCGCTGCGCCAACCATCCGATCCTGCCGCGGCAACTCTGTGGTGCCGACCTGGAGACCACGATCAGGCGTTCCGATTTCGGCATGAACGCCAGCCTCCCCGGCATCGGCGACGATGTCAAGATTTCCATTCCTGTCGAAGCACTGAAGGACTCCTGATGAAACTCGAGCTATCTCCCGGTATCCGTTTGTCTATTGCCGCTGTCGGACTCGCACTTGCTCTGCCGGCCGGCGCCGCAGGCGGCGTCGCCTACGTCAGCAACCAGAAGGGCAACATCACCCTTATCGATCTGACGAGCTTCGAGCCCGCCGGGGAAATCGACATTGGCGGCGCCTCGCCACGCGGCATCGGCGTCACGGCCGACGGTAAATTGCTGGTGGTCGCTGTCCGCGACAAGGGCGACCTCGCCGTGGTCGATCTGAAGACGCGCAAGGTGATCAAGCGCATTCCGATCGGCGAGAACCCCGAGTTCGTCCGCGTCCGCGGCGATCAGGCTTTCGTCTCCTTCGAACCCGCTGCGGAGGCCGGCCCGCCGCCCAAGCCCGGCTCCAAGGAAGCCCTGGAGTTGAAAAACAAGCGGAAGAAGGAAAAGGAAGATCCAGCGCGTATTGCGATCATCGACCTCAAGACCGGAAAGAAGACTGCCGAAATCATCGGCGGCATGGAAACCGAGGGCATCGAGTTTTCCGCCGATGGCAAGAAGATCGTCGTCACCAACGAGGACGCCAACAGTGTCACGGTACACGACATCGCCAGCGGCAAACTGCTGAAGACGATCGACACCAAGCCCTACGGCGACCGACCGCGGGGCATCAAGGTGGCGCCGGACGGCAAATCCTACGTTGCGACCATCGAACACGGCAACAAGCTGGTCGTCCTCGATGCCGGGTTCAATGTGGTAAAGGCGGTGCCGACCGGAGACACGCCCTACGGCGTGGCCTTCGGCCGCGACGGCAGCCGCCTCTATGTAGCGCTGGCCAAGGGCAAGACCCTGCAGGTATTCGATGCCGCGAGCGTGACCAGCATCGCCGAACATCCGATCGGCGACCGCTGCTGGCACTTCACCTTCACTCCCGACGACAAGCACATCCTGCTCGCCTGCGGCCGCTCGGACGAAGTGGTCGTGCTCGATGCTGCCAGCGGCAAGATCGTCAAACGCATCGCCGACAAGCAGATGCCGTGGGGCATCGTAACCTATCCGAAATCCTTCGGCAGCCTGGATACGCCCTGATTGCCTGGGCACCGAAGGCAAGGTTCAAAAGTCGGCGCTGGCGCAACGGCGTCGCGACGACCTGCATCGCCTAGCGCGTCGGTTCGCGCCGCTTCAGGTCGGCACGCGCCGCCGGATATCCGGCCGCTGCGCTGCGCTGCAGCCACTGTTCCGCCTGCAACGCGTCCTTGATCTGACCGGCGCCGGTGCCGTACATCACGGCAAGCGCATACATCGCCTCGCCATCGCCACCCTTCGCCGCCGTGGAGAACCACTGCGCGGCGAGCGCGAGATCGCGCGACACACCGCGGCCCGACTCGTAACTCCACGCCAGCCGGGTTTGCGCACGGACATGGCCGGATTCGGCCGCGGTCTGCAGAATTGCGACGTATTCTTCCGCACGTCCTGTCGCCAGCGCCTGATCGGCGCGCAGCACCGGATCCTTCGCATCGGCGCCGGAGTTTTCCGCGGCCAGGTAGCGCTGTGCTTCGGAATCACCCTCCGCCGCGGCCATGCTCAGATAACGCCGGCCTTCCTCACGGTCCACAGCAATGCCACGGGCTCCGAGCCAGTACAAGACACCAACCCGAAACATCGCCTTCGGGCTGCCCAGCATCGCGCCGCGCCGGTAATAGCTCAGGGCGCGCTCCATGTCGCGCGGCACGCCGAGCCCGTCCTCGTAAAGGATGCCGAGATTGAAGGCAGCTTCGCCAAAATTGCGCTCATCGAGCGCTTCCCAGATGCGTTTTGCCGACGCATAGCGCGCCATCTTGAACTCGGCATAGCCGCGATAATTGCCGTACTCGGGCCGGCGGACAATCTCCGCCAAATCGATCTCATCCTCGCCGGGGGGCTCGGTTGCGGCGCTGGAAATACCAAATGTGAAGCCACAGATCAGCAGCTGACAGGCCGCCTTCAGGCGCGAAGGCCATGACAGCCACCTTGAATGAGCCGCAAGGTGGCGGGAGACCATGTCACTCTATTTTCAGTATGGGCAACCAATGGCTGCGGGGGTCACCGGGAGTCAGGTCGGAGTGGCGTATCGGGCGCTGGCGACGTTCGAGCGGAACAATATCCGGAGCGATGAATGAATCCATCTCTACATCATTCAACTCACCGACAATGCCACGCTCGGTCCATGACATCTTGTAGTAAATACCGTTGAACGGATCGATATGGAGCGATTTCGGCGCCGTACGCATGAACAGCAGGGCATATTCGAGGGGGACCAGATCGCCCGACGAAATAAGCGCTGCCTCACGCTCAACGGGAAAATGACACAAGCGCTGGACCGGTCCGGTCAGGCAGCGAAACGGACGCATGG
Organism: uncultured Sulfuritalea sp.; assembly: GCA_964650115.1. Lineage (GTDB taxonomy): Bacteria > Pseudomonadota > Gammaproteobacteria > Burkholderiales > Rhodocyclaceae > Sulfuritalea. Next base: position 33 of record CAZYTN010000227.1, on the reverse strand, counting down.
CAAGAAAATATTCTTCGAGCGTCTCTTCCATCG
>CAZYTN010000226.1:0-4015 GCA_964650115.1 uncultured Sulfuritalea sp. | reverse complement strand
AGTCGTCGCCGCGACCGCCGTTCAGGATGTCGTTGCCGCTGCCGCCGTCGAGGGAATCGTCCCCGAGCGAACCGGTGATGATGTCGTTGCCGGCCGCGCCATACAGATAGGTGCCCGTGTAGCTATCCTTCACCGCGGAGGCGTCGAGGACGTTGTTCAGGCTGTTGCCGAAGCCGTAGCTGCCACCGTACATGCCGACCATGCGGAGGTTCTCGACGTTGTCGCCGAGCGTGACGCCGTCTGAAGAAGTCGAATAATCGCCATCGAAGACCACCGTGTCGATGCCGCCGTTCGCTTCCTCGATGATCGTCGCGTTGCTGACCGTATTGCCGTCCCAGGTGTACTGGTTACCGAAAATGTAGACGTCGTTGCCGGCGCCGCCGCTGAGCGTGACGTTATCGCCGTAAATTTTCAGGGTATCGATGCCGGAGGTGCCGGCGAGAATGGCGTTATTGTTGAACGAGACGATTTTGGCCATGGCTCTTATCCTTTAAACGAAAAATGACATCACTATCAGGCAGGGGATGTATCGGGCTTGCTGCATTGGAGGGAACACATTTACAGATGGTCGAAAAATAGTCCTGACGGAACCCAATGTCAATAGCCGTAAAAAATATTTAATGTGTCAAGTACAAGGGCTTGACTTTGACATATCGCCGCCCGAGATTTCCGAGCCCCGGCGCCGGCGCGCGGGGCGCGCACCCGGTGAGGCAAGAGCCCAAACGACGCGTCCCTTGCCTGCGCCAAGACCCGTGTCCGCGCAACCAAAAGCATCGATGACCGGCATGCCGGATGTGCCTTGCGCGCGCCTTGCGCCGCGGCAGTTTGGCGGGTGCGGCGATTGCGGCGGGCAGGCCGCGAAGCGCCCGCTCCCAAGGCGAATTGCCGGGCGGGGAAATTTTTTCGAGGGCGCAGTGTGACTTTTGTCACATAGTCGACGCAAATCGGGACCGGCGACGGGTGCAATTGAACCTGGAAGCCTTGCAGGTTCTGTCTTGACAAGAATATGGAAATTGGGTATCCCTTTCACGCACGTTCACAACGTCGCCTCGCTGCTCAAGTGACCCCGATGAGCCGTAGGTCGGGTTAGGTGCGTGGTTTTGCGACGTAACCCGACACCTCCTGTCGGGTTACGCGATAAAGCCGCTAACCCGACCTACGGTTCTAACCATAAACGTGCGTGAAAGGGATACTCAATTTACCCCATTGAAATTAATCTTGTGGGGTAAATCGGAATGCGCTAGACTTACCCCATGACTTTTGAAATTATGGGGTAAGCCATGGAAGCCCCCTCGTATCGCGAACACGAACTTGCCTTCCGCACGCAGTACGCGGAACTCAAGGAGCGCACACTTGCCGCGGGCGCCCTGCTGCCGGGCACGCCCGGCTCGCTTGCCCTGCGCAGCGGAACCGGCTACGGCTACTGGTATCGCGTCTTCTACCCGGTGCCCGGCAAACCCGCGGAAGAACTGGTGTGCAAGGAAGGCGATGCCGCCGCGCTCGAAGCCATGCGCAAGCGCATGGAATTCAGCGAATGGGCCGCGACGCAGGTGTCGGCGCTGCGCAAACTTGGCTTTCAGGTCGCCGACAAGGCCACGGCCCGCGTTCTCGTCGAATTGCACAATCGGCGGGCCTTCGAGGCGGGACTGGTCCTCACGGGGACGCTGGCCTGCATGGCCTGGCTCAACGAACTTGGCGCCATCGCGGTGACGGCGCGAACGCTCGACATCGACCTGGCGCGTCGGCAGCAACTGAAACTGGGCGCACCGCTGCCTTTCCTGACCGCGATGCAGGCTACCGGCCTGCCATTTGTCGCGGTACCGGGATTACCCTCGACCTCGCCATCGACCTCGGTCAAGCTGCCGGGTGTCCAGGGCCTGCGAGTCGATGTGCTGGCGCCCGGCAGAAAACTCGGCGCCACGGTGAAGATTCCCGAACTGCAATGGTCGGCGCAAGCCGTGCCCCACTACGATTACCTGCTCGACGGCGCCGAAGCGGGCGCGATGCCGGCCGGAGGTCACTGCATCCCGGTGCGCCTGCCGCAGGCCGCGCGCTTCGTCTGGCACAAGCTGTATTCGAGCACGCAAAGGCGCGGTTCGCCGGAAAAGGCAGCGAAGGACCGGCAGCAGGCCCTGCTAATTGGCGCCGTACTCGCCGATACCGACGCCCTCACCATCAGGCACGCATTCAAGGAGGCGCCTGCCCCGATGATCGCGCCGATCAAGCCGCTGCTGAAAACGCTCTACGGGTCACTGCGCAAGCATCCGGCGCTCGAAGATGCGCTGCGCGAATGTTTGAGTCGGTGAAATTCGCGATGGGCTTGGGATTCACGTAGACCGCCATTCACCCGCCGCTAACGCGAATCGCCGGGCGCGGGGAGCAATTCGGCCTTGCGGCAGAAGTCCAGCACTTCATCGACGCAGCCGGGCACATCGCGGGCGGAAGTATCGAGCACGACCTCGGCTTCGAGGGGGGCTTCATAGGGCGAGTCGATGCCGGTGACGTGTTTGATTTCGCCGCTGCGCGCCTTTTTGTAGAGCCCCTTGGGGTCGCGCCGTTCGCAAACCGCCAGCGGCGCGTTCAGATGCACTTCGACGAATTCGCCGGCTTCCAGCAGGTGCCTGACCATGGCGCGGTCGCGGGCGAAGGGCGAGATGAAGCCGGCGATGACGATCAGGCCGGCATCGACGAGGATCTTGCACAGTTCGCCGACGCGGCGGATGTTTTCGACGCGGTCGGCATCGCTGAAGCCGAGATCGCGGTTGAGGCCGTGACGGATATTGTCGCCGTCGAGCAGATAGCAGCGATGGCCGCCGGCGAACAGCCGTTCTTCGAGGGCGCCGGCCAGGGTGGATTTGCCGGACCCGCTGAGGCCGGTCAGCCAGATCACGAAGGGACGCTGGTCGTTGTGCCGGGCACGGTCGCGTCCGGTGATGCTGTGCGGGTGCCAAACGAGGTTGCGGGGGTTATCCATGCGTGCGGGCAAGACTAAGTCATGAGGGTTTAATTATATCGGGCGGGGCGCGGAGCAGCGGTCGCGGACTTTCACCCCTCTCCCCTTGCGGGAGAGGGGCTTTAACCTCGGCGCCGCCGTACCGCCAGCGCCGTCCGCAAGGGATACCGTCTCCGGCTCAGCCGGAGACATAACGTTTCGCCCTTGCCTGTTCGCCCGCCGGCCCTGCATTCACTTCGCCGGCGCACTGGCTCCCCGGGCGGCTTGCTGTTGTGCCTGCTTCGCCTCCCGCCGCTGCAGCTTTTCGGCATAATTTCGCTTGCGCTCGTCGATTTTCCTGACGCGTTCCTCGTGCTGCCTTTCCCCCTCGGCTTTCTTGCGGACATTCTCCGCCGCGACCGCCGCGCGCTTTGCATCTTTTTTCTTTTGCTTCTCGAGCTTTCTCTGGTGCGCTGCCTGCTCGGCCGCCAACTTGCTGCGGTGACGCTCGATCCTGGCGGATTCCCCGGCCTGCCGCCGCTCGCGCTCGGCAGCCCGTTTGGCCTCGCTTTCGCGGTAGCGCTCGACATCGGCCTGATCCCTGGCCTGGCGAACCGGCGCATCGGCGTCACGCTTCGCGGCCTTGTTCTCTGCCTTCCGCCTGGCCGCGTCACGTTCGACCGTGCGCCCCTCGCGTTCGAGCGCATCTGCCTGTTTCATTAATTCGCTGCGGCGGTCCTTGGCCGACCTGATGCAGCCGATGGCAATGGCCTGGTTCTGGCATGCCTTGCTGTCCGCTTTGTAGGCTTTTTCCGCTCCGGCTTTCAGGGCCTTGGCCCTGGCACGCTGGGCGCGCGCTTCCGTAAGCGATAGCGACGACGGTGTTTCCTTTGTTTGCGGTGAGTCCGTTGCTCGCGGTGCGTCCGTTGTCTGCGCCAGGGCCCATGCCTGCGCGACCATGAGACCGACAGCCAGAAAGGTTCGAATGTGCATCAAATGCTCCTTGCGATGAGGCAGCTTAGCGGGTTAGGTCGGCGTTTGCCATTTCCCATCTGTGAAGAAATGTAACTGGTGCCGCAGCGG
>CAZYTN010000225.1:0-4018 GCA_964650115.1 uncultured Sulfuritalea sp. | reverse complement strand
TTGAGCGAGACCGACCAGCGCGCCTCCGGTGTGACGCCGGATCTGGTGCGCCTGTCGGTCGGACTCGAAACGCTGGACGATATCCTCTGGGACATAGACCAGGCCTTGGAGCGCACGGCCTGACGGCCTGCGCTGCCGGCCGCAAATCTTGAAAGGGAAGCACGCCATGAGCCGCAAGATCATTTCCACATCCGCTGCGCCCGCCGCCATCGGCACCTACTCGCAGGCGGTGCAGGCGGGCAACACGATCTATCTGTCGGGCCAGATCGGTCTCGATCCGGTCGGCATGCAGATGGTCGATGGCATCGATGCGCAGATCATCCGTGTCTTCGAGAACCTCAAGGCCGTCGCCACTGCGGCCGGAGCAACACTGAACGACGCGGTGAAGGTGAATATCTACCTCACCGATCTGGCCAACTTCGCCAGGGTCAATGAAACCATGGCGAAGTATTTCAGCGAGCCTTTCCCGGCGCGCGCCGCGGTGGGCGTCAAGGAATTGCCGCGCGGCGCCCTGGTCGAGGCCGACGCCGTGCTCGTCCTTGGCTGACAAGAAGCCGTCGCCGCAGGGCAACACGCTCGCCGGCCGACTGGCCCGGCTCGGCCTGAAGAGCGACAGCGACTTCGTCCTGCATCTGCCGTTGCGCTACGAAGACGAGACGCGCATCACCGCGTTGGCCGACGCACGGCCTGGTGTTGCCGCGCAGTTCGAGGTCGAGGTGGTGGCCAGCGAGATTGCCTACCGGCCGCGCCGCCAGTTGATCGCGCGGGTGCACGACGCCAGCGGGGGCGGGAAATACGCCGGGCCGCCCCAAGTGTTTTCCGGCCCCCTGGGGGGGGGACGCCGCGAAGCGGCGTCTGCGGGGGGGGCGACCTTGTCGCTAAGGTTCCTGAACTTCTATCCGAGCCAGCAGAAGGTGTTGCAGCCGGGTGCCCACCTGCGCATTTTCGGCGAGGTGCACGAGGGCTATCTTGGCCCCGAAATCATCCATCCGCGCTTCCATGTCGTGGCGGCCGACGAAGGCCTGCCGGAACGCCTGACGCCGGTCTACCCGACTACTGCAGGATTGGGGCAGGCTACGTTGCGGCGCCTGATCGAAAAGGCGTTGGCCCGTGTCGACCTGGCCGACACCTTGCCGGCCGATCTGCGCGAAACGTTGCGGCTGCCCGAATTCGCCACGGCGATCCGCCTGCTGCATACGCCACCACCCGAGATGGCGCTGGCGGTGCTTGAGGCGCGCGAGCATCCGGCCTGGCGCCGCATGCAGTTCGACGAACTGCTGGCGCAGCAATTGAGCCTGCGCCGCGCCTACACTGCGCGCCGGGCGCGCGGCGCTCCAAAACTGCGGGCGACCGCAAAGCTGACTGGGGCGCTGCTTGATTCCCTGCCATTCCGTTTGACCGCGGCGCAGCAGCGCGCCTGGCGCGAGATCGCCGCCGACCTCGGGCAGCCGCATCCGATGCAGCGCCTGCTGCAGGGCGACGTCGGCAGCGGCAAGACCGTGGTTGCCGCTCTGGCCATGCTGCACGCGGTCGAGGCTGGTCACCAGGCGGCACTGATGGCGCCCACCGAGATCCTCGCCGAGCAGCATTACCGCAAGCTGGCGGCCTGGCTCGAACCGTTGGGCATCGAGGTGGCGTGGTTGACCGGCAGCCTGAAAAAGCGCGACAAGGACGCCGCGATCGCAAAAGTCGGCGCCGGCGAGACGCCGATCGCGATCGGCACCCACGCCTTGATCGAGGAAAAGGTCGAGTTCGCCCGCCTCGGTCTCGCCATCGTCGACGAGCAGCACCGCTTCGGCGTCCGTCAGCGCCTGGCGCTGAAGGAGAAGGGCCAGTTCGCGCACCAGTTGGCGATGTCGGCGACGCCGATCCCGCGCACTCTGGCCATGAGCTACTACGCCGACCTCGATGTCTCGGTGCTCGACGAGTTGCCGCCGGGGCGTAGTCCGGTGACCACCAAGCTGGTGTCCGAAGCGCGTCGCGACCAGGTTCTGGCGCGGGTGCACGATGCCTGTCGGACAGGGCGCCAGGCCTACTGGGTCTGCCCGCTCATAGAAGAAAGCGAAACCCTGCAGCTCAAGACCGCCGAGGAGACCTATGCCCGGCTCGCCACAGAGCTGCCCGACCTGAAGGTCGGCCTGGTGCACGGCCGGCTCAAGACGGCGGACAAGGCTGCAGTGATGGCGGCCTTCGTGCGCAACGCAGTGCAGGTCATGGTGGCGACCACGGTGATCGAGGTCGGCGTCGATGTACCCAATGCCAGCCTGATGGTCATCGAACACGCCGAGCGCTTCGGCCTCGCGCAACTGCACCAGCTGCGCGGCCGCGTCGGGCGCGGCGCGGCGCAATCGGCCTGCATCCTGCTCTACGCGCAGCCGCTGGGGGAGCTGGCGCGGGCGCGGCTGAAAGTCATTTTCGAAAGCAGCGACGGATTCGAAATCGCGCGCGAGGATCTGCGTCTGCGCGGTCCCGGTGAATTCATCGGCGCGCGGCAAAGCGGCCTGCCGCTCTTGCGCTATGCCGACCTGGAGGATGCGGAGCTGGTGGAGCAGGCGCGGGCTGTGGCGGAAGACATGCTGCGCGATGCTCCGGAACAGTCCGAGGCGCACCTCAAGCGCTGGCTGGGCAGTCGCGCGGAATTGCTCAAGGCATGAGCTTGCGCAATCGCACGGTTCGCGGCTGCGATGCCGGCGGCTGGCAGGCATTCTGCGGCGAAGCCGGCCCTTTGCGCGCCTGGCTGCGCGAAACCGGTTCGCTCACCACGCGCCTGCAACGAACCGGACCAACCCTGGTGCAACTGCTGCATCAGGGCCTGCGCCCGCCGCACCAGGACGAGGGTCGCGTGTTGCACCTGCCGGCCGGCCGCTTGGCGCCGGTGCGCGAGGTTGTGTTGCGCGTGCATGGTCGCGTCGCCGTGTACGCCCATACCGTCGCCAATCGCGCGGCGCTGAAGCTGCTGCGCCGCGCCGGCCGGCGCCCGCTGGCGACTGTGCTGTTTACCGATCCGCGGGTCAAGGCCGGGCCGCTTTACTACCGCCAGATCGATGCGCGACATCCGCTGTATCGCGCAGCCGCGCCATGGTGCGAGGGTGTCGTGCCGCGCCGCCTGCCGGCCCGGCGTGCGCTGTTCGCGCGCGGTGCCGCGCGCCTCCTGGTCACCGAAGTTTTTCTTCCTTGGTCTTGACGTGAAACAACATGCTCGGAGCGACTGGTGATAGTCGAGCGCAGCGAGCCGACCAATAGCCTCCCGGCGAGGGGGCGAGGCGGGGTTTCGCAGCGCATGCGCTGCGCCGCCACAGCCGGCGGGCTGTGCACAGCCCGCCGTGGCCCGCGCAGCGGATGGGAGGGGCGGGCCTTCAATTCGCCTTTGGTTACGGCCGCTGCGCTTAACGCCGATGATGCCGGCGTTAGCCTCCACTGAAACTTCGTTTTCGCGTGTTTCATCATCAGCGGGTGGCTCTCGCTGCCACGAGCGTTAGATCCGCGCATGAGCCGCCAGTCCGCGCCGCTGCGCCCGCCCGAGCGACTGCAAACCGAAGCGGCCGCGCTGCGCGGCGACTGCCGGTAAAATCGGCACATGACGTTCACTGACTTCACGCAACGCCTCGACCGCTATGAAAAGCTGATGCGGCTGGACAAGCCGATCGGCACCCTGCTGCTGCTGTGGCCGACTTTATGGGCCTTGTGGCTGGCGACCGGGGGCAAACCGCACTGGATGCTGGTCTGGATATTCGCCCTGGGCACGCTGCTGATGCGCTCGGCCGGTTGCGTCATCAACGATTATGCCGACCGCGATTTCGACCCGCATGTCGAACGCACCAAGGATCGGCCGCTGGCGGCAGGCACGGTGTCCACGCGGGAGGCTCTGACACTGGCGGCCGTGCTGATCTTCTGCGCCTTCCTGGTGGCGCTGCCGATTTTTCGCGACGTCTGGTGGCTGACGCTGATTGCCCTGTTTCTCGCCGCCAGCTATCCCTTCACCAAGCGCTTCTTCGCCTTGCCGCAGGCCTATCTCGGG
>CAZYTN010000224.1:0-4029 GCA_964650115.1 uncultured Sulfuritalea sp. | reverse complement strand
TGCAGCAAGGCCTGCATGGCCTCTTCGGCGCGCTCGCCCTCGGTATCGACGATCACGATCGAGCCCTTGCCGGCGGCCAGCATCATCACGCCCATGATGCTCTTGGCGTTGATGCGGCGGCTGCCCCGCTCCATCCAGACCTCGCACGGAAACGAACCGGCGAGCTGGGTCAGCTTGGCCGAGGCGCGGGCATGCAGGCCCAGCTTGTTGGTGATTTCGGTTTCGATACGTGGCATGTCACGCCTCCGCCGGGCCGCCCCAAGGGGGCGTGCGTCCAGCGTGGTGGAAGCGACGAAGTCGCTGAACCGTTGTCACCCCTTTTCTCGGAAAAGGGGTTGGGGGATAGGTCGTCATCAATGTTTGAGCATGTTGAGCACGCCGTCGCGACCGCCGGCCAAGGTGCGGGTGACCAGGGTTTCCATGTCCTTGTCGCGGTAGGCGATGGCGCGCAACAACATGGGCAGGTTGACGCCGGCGATGCCTTCGATGCGCCCCGGTTCAAGCAGCTTCATGGCCAGGTTGGCCGGCGTGGCGCCGTAGATGTCGGTCAGGATCAGCACGCCGCGCCCGGTATCGACCAGTTCCAGCATGCCGCGCGCCAGCGGCAGGGCGTCCAGCGGATCGTCCTGCGCCGCGACGCCGAGCTGGGCGATCTGCAGCGGCCGCTTGTTGAGCACGTGGCAGGCGCACTGGATCAGCGCTTCGCCATAGGTGCTGTGGGTGAGCAGAAACAGTCCGATCATGTCGCCATTCTATCGGATCGCCATCCAGCCCAGAACCAGCAAGGCCAGCAGCACAAAGGCCAGCGTCAACCGCCGCGCCCAGCGGGTCTTCTCCGCCTCCAGCGCGTTGTCCGCATCGACGATGCGACGAATGCGGCGCAAGGCCGCAACGCCGACGGTGCGCCGTACGGCGCGCTGGATTTTCTCATCCTCGTTCATGGCAACACCTCCAGCTTCAGGCCGGGAACTTCGATTTTGACCCGCGCCTGCATCGCCGGGGTCACGCTCACCGTGCCGTCAGCGCCGACTTTCAGTACCGCCGCGACGCCAAGCTTTTGCGCCATCGCGCGCCATTCGTCACCGGCGATGAAAATAGGCTTGGACAGCGCGTCGGAACGCATGCCGGCTCCCGGTCCCGGCGCGATCAGCACCGTTACCGCCTGCGTGCCCTCGGCAGGAACGCCGCTGCGCGGGTCGAGCAGATGACAGTAGCGACGCCCCGCCACTTCGAAATAGCGGTGGTAATCGCCCGAGGTGCCGATGGCTTCGCCGTCGTGCAATTCCAGGGTGGCCAGCGGCGCGCCGCCGACGCCCTGTGGCCGCGGGTGCTGAATGCCGATGCGCCAGGGCGTGCCGGTACCGTCGCGGGTGCCCAGCGCCATGACGTTGCCGCCGATGTTGATCAGCGCATTGGCGATGCCATCCTGTTTCAGCGACGCGGCGGCACGATCGAGCGCCACGCCTTTCAAATAGCCGCCGAAGTCGATAGCTACGCTATTGCTTCGGCTTTTTACGCACCATCGCCCCGCCCCCCTTCCGGAAGGGGGTGACTTTGGTTCGCCGCTTCGCGGCTCAAGGCATGACCCTTCGCTCACGGACAAATCGGCAATCGACGGATGCTGCGCCAGCAGCGCCTTGACGGCGGCGGCATCGGGCAGGCGTGCCTGTATGTCGTCCGCGTGGAATCCCCAGAGGGCAACCAGGCGGCCGATGCCGGGATCGAACAGATGGTCGCCGGCGGCGGCGGCGGCCTGCGCCTCGCGAATGTATCCGGCGAATTCCGCCGTGACTTCGTGCCGGCGCCCGGCAGCGACGGACTCATTCAGCGCCGACAGTTCGGAAGGCTGCCAGGCGTGGTAAGTGCGATGCAGCCGGTCGAACTCCTGCAGCACGCGATTGCCGGCGGCGCGCGCCCGGGCTTCCGGCACGCCGGCGATGGCCAGCTCGACGCGGGTGCCGAAGACATAGGATTCCTGCCGCCACGGCTCGGACGGCCCGCACCCCGCGAGCAGCCAGGCCGCGACGAGCAGGCTCAGGAGTTGCCGCACTCCCTTTCCAGTGCGTCGATCGCCATGGCCGCGACGTCGAAGCGTGTCTGCTGCGCGATCTCGACGAAACAGGTGGGGCTGGTGACGTTTATCTCGGTCAGGCAATCGCCGATCACGTCGAGGCCGACGATCAGCAGGCCGCGCGCCCAGAGAGTCGGCGCCAGCGCCTCGGCGATTTCGCGGTCGCGGCCGAGCAACGGGCGCGCCACGCCCTTGCCGCCGGCGGCGAGGTTGCCGCGCGACTCGCCGGGCTTCGGAATGCGCGCCAGGCAATAGGGCACCGGCTCGCCGGCGATCAGCAGGATGCGCTTGTCGCCCTGGGCGATGGCCGGCAGGTAGCGCTGCGCCATGATGCTGCGCGCGCCGAAGTCGGTCAGGGTCTCGACGATCACGTTGCGATTGGGATCGTCGCGCAGTACCCGGAAAATGCTGCTGCCACCCATGCCGTCGAGCGGCTTGAGGATGACGTCGCCGAGTTCGTCGATAAAGGCATGGATGTCCACGGGATCGCGGGCGATCAGCGTGGTCGGCGTGTATTGCGGAAACTCGGTGATGGCGACCTTTTCGGAATGGTCCCGAATCGAACGGGGCTTGTTCCAGATGCGCGCGCCTTCGGCTTCGGCCCGTTCCAGCAGCCAGGTGGCGACGACATATTCGAAATCGAAGGGCGGGTCCTGGCGCATCAGCACGGCATCGTAAGCAGTGAGCGGCAGCACCGATTCTTCGGCAACGGCGAACCACGCCGTATCGTCAGCGCCGACTTCCAGGCGCTTCGCGCGCGCGGAAACGACGCCATCGCGCCAGCCCAGCGCCGCGCGCCGTATCGTCCAAATCTCATGGCCGCGTTTCGCCGCCGTGCGCATCATGGCGACGCTGGAGTCCTTGTAAGCCTTGAGGCTCTCTAACGGGTCCAGGATGAAACAGAGCTTCACGATCTACTCCTGCGGCGCTGCTCGTTCAAGCTCGAGCGAGGCCGCCAGCATCGCCAGCCGCGCGATCACGCCATAGGCATAGAAGCGGTTGGGCGGCGCGTCGGGGCCGAGCTGGGCATTGGGCAGGCTGCAGCCGGTATCGAAGGCCAGCGGCTTGAAGGTCATGCCGGGCGCATTGAGGTTCTCATTGATGCCGCGCGCGGTATTGACCCGGTAGAAGCCGCCGACCACGTAACGGTCGATCATGTACACCACCGGTTCGGCCGTGCCTTCATCGACCCGCTCGAAGGTAGGCACGCCTTCCTGGATGATGACCTCGGTCACCGCCATGCCTTCCTTGATCACGGCCATCTTGTTGCGCTGCTTGCGATTGAGGCCCCTGACCTCGCTGGCATCCTTCACCGTCATGATGCCCATGCCATAGGTGCCGGCATCGGCCTTGACGATGACGAAGGGCTCGGATTCGATGCCGTATTCCTGGTACTTGGCGCGCATGCGGTAGAGCAGCGTATCGATGTTGGCGGCAAGGCATTCCTCGCCGGCGCGCTCATGGAAGTTGATCTTGCCGCAGACTTCGAACTCGGGATTGATCAGCCAGGGATCGATGTCCAGCTCTTTAGCGAAACTGATTGCGACATCCTGGTAGGCGGCGAAATGCCGCGACTTGCGGCGCACGTGCCAGCCGGCCCATAGCGGCGGAATCAGGAACTGCTCGTTGATGTTGGCGAGCATCTCCGGGACGCCGCCCGAGAGGTCGTTGTTGAGCAGCACGGCGCAGGGATCGAAGTCATCGAGGCCGAGCCGACGGCCGTCGGCGCCGATGCGCTTGAGCGGTTCCAGCACCAGCTTCTGGCCATCGGGCAGGTCGAGCGTGGTCGGTGCGGTGATCTCCGGCTGCAGGCTGCCGATGCGGACGTTGAGCCCCGTGTGATGCAGGATGCTGGCCAGCCGCGCCACGTTCATCAGGTAAAACTGGTTGCGCGTGTGGTTCTCCGGCACCAGCAACAGGTTGCGCGCCTCGGGACAGATCTTCTCGATGGCCGACAT
>CAZYTN010000223.1:0-4042 GCA_964650115.1 uncultured Sulfuritalea sp. | reverse complement strand
CGCCGCTGGCGCTGGCCACCGCGATGTGGCACACGGAAAAGAATCCGCTGCGCAAAGTCACGGCGGGATCGGAAAACGTCACGGTGGTGCGTGGCGGTCGGCAGCGCAAACTGCACAAGGCTTTCCTGCGCTATCACGATGCGGAAAACTGGCCCTTGCTGCGCGAGGCGCTGAAAGCCATGGGCCGTGCCGACCTGGTCGGGCCGGGCAAGCGCCATCTGGTCCCGGCCTGGCAGCCGGCAGGTACGGGGATGTCGCCAGTGCCGCACAAACCAGGCCATACGCCACACACGATGAAACGCACCCAGGAGTTATGCAAAGCGGTATCCCCTGGTGGGACGGCGCCGGCAACACGGCGATCAGCACCCGCCACGCCCGCCAAACCGGTCAAGAGTCCTCCCGCGCGCCGCCATCCGGACGTGCCACGCCATCCGCTGTCGCGCCGCAAGGGCGGCTGAAGGCAAAATAAACGGGGTAGTCGGAGCAGGTAGAATCGGGTGGCGGAGAGGGTGGGATTCGAACCCACGGATGCCTTGCGACATCGCCTGATTTCGAGTCAGGTACATTCGACCACTCTGCCACCTCTCCGCGAGGCGCGGATTATACCCGCGAAGCGGCCGTCGGTCACCGCACGCACGGAGGGAAAGCGTTGTCGAAACTGCTTCGCCTGGTCTGCTGTTTGGCACCGGTATTCCTCGCCGCCTGCGGACGCATCGATCCTCCGGAAGCCGAAGGCAGGCTGGTCGTCGCGATCCGCGAAACACCGGCCTTCTTCCAGGAAGGCGAAGGTGCCACGGTCAGCGGCTTCGAGCATGACCTGGTCGCGGCATTTGCCGGCAGTCTCGGCCTCAAGGTGCAGTTCATCAAGGCCGCCGACCCCTACGAATTGAACGATCTGGCGCTGGCCGGACGGGTGCACCTCGCCGCCTCGATGCCGCTGGGCAATGCCTCCCTGCAGTTCTCGACCCCGATCCGCAGCGTCAGGCAATGGATCGTCGGCCATGACGATGCGCTGGGACCGGAGCAGCTCTCCGATCTGGCCGGGCGGGCGGTCGAAGTGGTGGCGGGCTCGGCATTGGCGGATACCCTGCGCGGGCTGGACGAAAAATCGCGGCCGCAGGTCGTCGAAGTCCCGGGCGTCACCGAAATGGAACTGCTGGCCCGCGTCGCCGAGCGCAAGGCGGAACTGGTCGCGGTGCATGACATCCACCTCGACCTCGGCGTCAACTTCCATCCGGAACTGAACCCCCGCGTGCAATTGCCGGGCAAGCTGGAGTTCGGCTGGGCCTTTGGCGGCAAGGATGCCGGTACGCTGCGCGACAAGGCCGACACCTTCATTGCCGGCGTCCGTGCCGACGGCACGCTGGCGCGCATCCATGACCGCTACTTCGGCCACATCAAGCGCATCAATGCGGCTGGCATCGCCCGGTTTCTCGACGATACCCGGAGCAAGCTCCCCGCCTGGCGCCAGCACTTTCAATCGGCACAGGATCTGACCGGAATCGACTGGCGCCTGCTGGCGGCGCTGGCCTACCAGGAATCGCACTGGGATCCATTGGCCACCTCACCCACCAACGTGCGCGGCATGATGATGCTGACCGAGGACACGGCCGATTACCTGCGCGTCAAGAACCGCCTCGACGCGCAGGAGAGCATCCGCGCCGGCGCCCGCTATCTGGCGGAGCTGGCGGAACAGATACCCGGCGCACGACATCCGGACCGCCTCTGGCTGGCCCTGTCGGCCTACAACCTCGGCATGGGCCACTTTCGTGGCGCGCGTTCGATCGCCAAAAGCATGAAGCGCGACCCGGATGTCTGGTACGACATGAAGCAGGTGCTGCCGCAGCTGGCGCGACCGGAGATCTATGCACGGCTGAAAAGTGGCGCCGCGCGCGGCGGCGAGGCGGTGATCATGGTGGAGAACATCCGCAGCTACTACGACATACTCAACCGCTTCGAACCGGCCCACGAATCGCCCTACGCGACGCAGTCGGCGCTCAGGCAGCGCGAATCTTCTCCATCCCAGCCATCCATGGCCGCAGCACCGTCGGGACCGTGATGCTGCCGTCCTCGTTCTGGTAATTCTCGAGCACCGCCACCAGCGTACGCCCGACCGCCAGGCCGGAACCGTTCAGGGTATGCAGCAATTCGGGCTTGTTCTTTTCATTGCGGAACCGCGCCTGCATGCGGCGCGCCTGGAAAGCCTCGAAATTGGAGCAGGAGGAAATCTCGCGATAGGCATTCTGCGCCGGCAGCCAGACTTCGAGGTCGTAGGTCTTGGCCGCCGAGAAACCCATGTCGCCGGTGCATAGCGCCACCTTGCGGTAAGGCAGTTCGAGTTTTTGCAGCACGGCCTCGGCGTGGCCGGTGAGTTGTTCCAGCGCGTCCCATGACTGATCGGGACGCACCATCTGCACCAGTTCCACCTTGTCGAACTGGTGCTGGCGGATCATGCCGCGCGTGTCCTTGCCGTAGCTGCCGGCCTCCGACCTGAAGCAGGGCGTGTGGGCGACAAACTTGAGCGGCAGCGCATCGCCGGCGAGGATCTCGCCGCGCACGAGGTTGGTCACCGGCACTTCGGCGGTGGGGATCAGGTACCAGTTCTTTCGGACTGCCTCAAGCTGCTCCCCATTGGTGTAAATATCAGTTACAGCGTGCTTTCCTGAAGTTCCGCCATAGCTAACTTGAAAAAGATCTGCCTCGAATTTTGGCAGTTGGCCAGTACCGAACATTGAATCCTGATTCACGATGTACGGCGTATACACCTCCGTATAGCCGTGCTCGCCCGTATGCAGGTCGAGCATGAACTGCGTCAGGGCACGATGCAGGCGCGCGATGGAGCCCTTCATCACGGTGAAGCGTGCGCCGGAAATCTTCACCCCGGCCTCGAAATCCAGCCCGCCCAGCGCGGTACCCAGATCGACGTGGTCGCGCGGCGCCACGATGGCGCGCGGCGTGCCCCAGCGCAGGATTTCGACGTTGCCGGTTTCGTCGTTGCCCACCGGTACGCTCTCGTGCGGCAGGTTGGGAATCAGTTCGAGAAAGGTATCGAAGCGCGGCATCAGTTCCGCCAGCGCCGCCTCGCCGGCCTTCAGGTCGTCGCCCAGGCCGGCGACTTCGGCCATCACGGCGGACGCATCTTCGCCCTTGCCCTTCAACATGCCGATCTGCTTCGACAGCGTGTTGCGTTTCGCCTGCAGGTCCTGCGTGTGCACCTGCAGGCGCTTGCGTTCGGACTCCAACGCTTCGAAGGCGGAGGTATCCAGTTTCACGCCGCGCGTGGCGAGGCGTTCGGCAACGAGGGGAAGATTGGTGCGAAGAAGTTGAATGTCTAGCATTTTTGAAAACCTATTTAGCCACAGAGAACACAGAGATCACAGAGAAAAGCGTTTGACGCCGTCCGTCAGTTTCTGTTCTCCAAAATTAATCAACAAGCCGCGCTTCATGCCGGAGGCTTTCAAGTAAGACAACACCTGAGCCGCGGCCACTTCCGGCAGGCTGCGCTGCGACTTGAGTTCCACCACAACCTCGTCAGCGACAATCAGGTCCAGGCGTTGACCGCCTATATTCTTTTCCTTGTACCGCACCACAATATCGACTTGGCGTCGAACTGGCAGACCACGCAGCGAAAGTTCGTGATGCAGCGCCTCTTCATAAATCGACTCCAGCCAGCCGGGACCGAGAATCCTGTGCACTTCTATGGCTGCGCCAATAATTCTCTCTGTCAGTTCATCCGCCATGCTTTTCTCTGTGCCCTCTGTGTCCTCTGTGGCTAACGGGTTTTGGCCTTTACGTCCAGTTCGCGCAGATGGGCAAGTTTTTCGGCGATCTTCTGTTCCAGCCCGCGCGCCACGGGTTGATACCAATGCACGGCGGGCATGCCTTCGGGGAGATAGTTCTCGCCGGCGGCGTAGCCCTCGGCTTCGTCGTGGGCGTAGCGGTAATCGGCGCCGTAGCCGAGTTCCTTCATCAGTTTCGTCGGCGCGTTGCGCAGGTGCTCGGGCACGCCGCGGCTCTTGTCCTTCGCCACAAACGCGCGGGC
>CAZYTN010000222.1:0-4063 GCA_964650115.1 uncultured Sulfuritalea sp. | reverse complement strand
CGACGAGGTGCGCGCCGTGCAGGGCACGGCCGACCTGTTTCGGCTTGGCGGACGCGACGAACGGCAGCAAGCCGATGTCGTCGCGCTGTTCGATCGCGGTGCGGAGTACGCCGTCCTGCTGACGGCGATGGCCGCTGTCGACGCCGGCGACGCCAGGGCCTTGCGCAACCTGGGGCGCGACCTTGCGGCACTGGTCGCCATCGACTATTTTCCCGGCGAGGCGCAGCGCCAGGCGCAGGCGGCCCTTGCGGCGCTCGCAGCGGCGGCCAGCGGCGAACCCGCGGCAATCAAGGGTGAAATTCGCCGTCTGGCCAGCGCCGACTTTCGGGGGCGGACATGGGCGACACGGAAAAACCTCTGGGTGGACCGCATGGCCTCGGCCTGGCTGATTCGGCGTTTCATCGATCGCAAGGCAAAGTTCCTCTGGCTCGACAACCCGAAAAAATGTCCGAATTCGGCGCTTGGTTTCGACTTCGATGGCGCTGCCTTCACACACATTGGCGGGCGAGTCACCTTCGAGGTCCTGGCGGCGAGCTTCGGGCTTGAAGGCGATCCGGCCTTGGCGCGCATCGGTGCCATCGTGCATTGCCTCGATGTCGGCGGCGTGCCGGTGGCCGAGGCAGCGGGGATAGAGGCGGTATTGGCCGGCCTGCGTGCGGCGGCGGGCGACGACGACAAACTGCTTGCCGAGGCTGGCCGCATCTTCGACAGTCTCTACAGGAACTACCAACAGGAGCAGCCGCATGACTGAGAACACGACCGCCGTCCCGCCAACGCCGACTCTTGGCGAAGCCTTCAAATACTGGCTCAAGCTCGGCTTCATCAGCTTCGGCGGTCCCGCCGGACAGATCGCGATGATGCACCAGGAACTGGTCGAGCGCCGCCGCTGGATCTCGGAGCACCGCTACCTGCATGCGCTCAATTACTGCATGCTGCTGCCGGGGCCGGAGGCGATCCAGCTCGCCATCTACATCAGTTGGCTGATGCACGGCATCAAGGGCGCGGTGGTGGCCGGCGTGATGTTCTTCCTGCCGGCCTTCGTCCTGCTTTCCGCGTTGGCCGGCATCTACCTGAAGTGGGGTGATGTACCGCAGGTCGCCGGCATCTTTTACGCCATCAAGCCGGCGGTGGTGGCGGTGGTGCTGTTCGCGGCCTGGCGCATCGGCTCCAGGGCGATCAAGAACGAGGTATTGCTCGGCATCGCCGCACTGGCCTTCATCGGCATCTTCTTCTTCGACATCGACTTCCCCTGGATCGTGCTGGCGGCGGCCATTCTTGGCGCAATCGGTGGCAAGCTGATGCCGGCCAAGTTCAAGGGCGGTGGCGGCCATGGGGCAAGCAGCAAGGAGTACGGTCCGGCCATCATCGACGACGACACGCCGCCGCCGGCACACGCAAAATTCAGCGGGGGCAAGCTTGCCCTTACGACCGTGGCGTTCATCGCGATCTGGGCGCTATCCATGCTGACGCTGCGCGGCCAGCCGGTGCTGAACGACATGGGCGAGTTCTTCACCAAGGCGGCATTTCTGACGCTGGGCGGCGCCTATGCCGTGCTGCCCTATGTCTATCAGAACGCGGTCGAGCATTTCGGCTGGCTCACCGGGCCGCAGATGATGGACGGCCTGGCGCTGGGCGAAACCACGCCGGGGCCGCTGATCATGATCGTGACCTGGGTCGGCTATCTCGGCGGGGTCGCCAAGTCCGTGCTCGGCGACCCCGTCGCGGGGGGGCTTGCCGGCGCGACGGTGGCAACCTTCTTCACCTTTTTGCCGAGCTTCTGGTTCATCATCGCCGGCGGGCCGATGGTCGAGGCCACGCGCGGCGAACTCAAGTTCACCGCGCCGCTCACCGCCATCACCGCGGCCGTGGTCGGCGTGATCATCAATCTCGCCACCTTTTTCGCCTGGCACACCTTCTGGCCCAAGGGCACCAAGGCTCTGCCCTTCGGCGGGCCGTTCGAGGCCGTTCCCGTCGTCATCGCCATCGCGGCGTTCATCGCCCTGTGGAAGTACAAGGTCGACATCATGAAAGTGATCGGCGCCTGCGCATTGTTTGGCTTGATCTATTCATTTGTGAGGTAATCGGCATGAGCTACGACATCAAACCCCTCTCTTGCAATCCCGGCGCCATCGCCGGCATGTCCGAAAAGATCATCGTCAGCCACCACGAGAACAACTACGCCGGCGCGGTGAAACGACTGAATGCCATCGAGGCGCAACTGGCGCAACTCGATTGGGCCACCGCCCCGGTGTTCGCCATCAACGGCCTCAAACGCGAGCAGATGGTGGCGATGAACTCCATGCTGCTGCACGAAGCCTTTTTCGACAGCCTCGGCGCCAGCCAGGCATCGGGTGCGCTCGCGGCGCGACTCGCTGCCGATTTCGGCGGCGTCGAAAAATGGGCCGCGCAGTTTTCGGCCATGGGCAAGGCGCTGGGCGGCGGCTCGGGCTGGGTGCTGCTGGCCTGGTCGCCGCGCGACGGCAAGCTCGTGAATACCTGGGCGGCAGACCACACCGGCAATCTCGCCGGCGCCACGCCGCTGCTGGCGCTCGACATGTACGAGCACAGCTACCACATGGATTTCGGCGCCAGGGCCGGTGCCTACGTGGACGCCTTCATGAGCAACCTCAACCTCGCCGCCGCCTCGAACAAGCTCGCGGCCCTCACCGGAGTCTGAGCATGGAACGCAGCATCAAACCCGAAGCACTGAAAGCCGCTCTTGCCGACAAGCACCTGATCGACGTGCGTCGCGCCACCGACCGCGACGCCTCGCGGGAACAACTGCCCGGCGCGACCTGGCACGACCCCGAAAAGCTCGCCGAATGGGCGAAGGGCCTGCCGCGCGACAAGCACATCGTCCTCTACTGCGTGCGCGGCGGCTCGGTTTCCAACGGCGTCGTCGACGCGCTCCACGCCGAAGGGCTCGATGCCTGCTTCATCGAAGGCGGCATCGAAGGCTGGAAGGCGGCTGGCGGCGAAATCGGCGGCAAGTAAATCCTGTCCGGAGGCACTGCGATGAACCTGCTTCTCCGCCTTTCGCTGCTCCTTGTCCTTGCCTGGCCGGCCTGGCCGGTCCTGGCCGACAGCCTGCCGGTCCCGCGCCAGGTGTCGCCCCATGCCTGGGCCTGGATCGGCCCCTACGACCCGCCCTTGCGGGAAAACCAGGGCTTTCGCATGAACCTCGGCTTCGTCGTCGGCACCGAGGCCGTGGCGGTCATCGACAGCGGCTACTCGCCGCGGATGGCCGAGGAAATGCTGCGCCAGATCCGCAAGCTCACGCCCTTGCCGCTGCGCCATGTGGTCAATACCAATTCGCAGCCGCATCGCTTTTTCGGCAACGAGGTGTTCCGCCAGGCCGGCGCCCGCGTCGTCGCCGGCCGTGAAGCCGCGGAGCGCATGGCGCGCGATGGCGCAATGATGGCCGCCGCGTCTGCCGGCGTCCTCGGCCTGGCGAACATGCCCGTGCCGGGCGCGCCGGACCAGTTGCTCGGCGCGGGGGAGAGTGCCGGCCTCGACCTCGGCGGCGGCGTCATGCTCACCGTGCGGCACGTCGGCACGGCACACACCCGGGGCAGCCTGATCGTCGACGTGGCGCCGGATGGCACCGTCTATGCCGGCGATGTCCTTTACGGTGGGCGCCTGCCCGCCCTCGTTGCGGACGGCAGCGTCAAGGGCTGGCTGGCTGCCTGGGACATCCTGCGGGCAAGCAACGGCCGCCTGTTCGTACCAGGCCACGGCCAGCCCGGGCCGCTATCCGACTTCGACCAGCCGACCCGCGTCTATCTGGAACAGATCAAGCGCCACATGGACGATGCGGTCAAGAAAGGCATTGACATCGAGACGGCGAAGGCGGGATTCGACGCGTCCGCCTGGGGGGCGCTCGCAAATTTCAAGGAGCTGAGTGGCCGCAACGCCTATCAGGCTTATCAGGAAAGCGAAGCAGAGAATTTCTGACAGCGCAGGAAGCGAAAGGAGAAGCCGATGAAATGGATCACCCGCGAGCGCCCGAAGATCGACCGCATCGCCTGCCCCTGGCTGGTGGCGCGCTTCGTCGATGAAGCGC
>CAZYTN010000221.1:0-4131 GCA_964650115.1 uncultured Sulfuritalea sp. | reverse complement strand
AGAACTCCAGAATGTCCCCCGAAAGATCCATGTCCTTGGTTGTGCCGTCGGGCATTTTCAAGGGGAAATGCAAGGGATTGCCCTTGTTGGTGGTACCCAGAATGGTGCCGCCCAAATGCCCGATGCCCCGCACTTTTTCCCGTGTGAGACGGAACACGCCGCCGTCGGGATAACGTTCGGGGAAGAGAATGCCGTTGAAGCCGTCACGGATACCGTAGCATTCCCAGCCACGATTGGCGGCGGCAATCACCACCGCTCGTATGACGGCATTGAGACCCGGGGCGTCACCGCCACCGGTACAGACCGCTATGCGTCGGATGTGACTGGACATGGTGACTCCTGCGTTGGGAACAAGGCTTGAGGAAGGGTCAACTCAGTGCGGCGAAGAGGGCGCTCTTGATCTGATCGAGCGAACCGATCCCGGAAACCTTGCGGTACTTGGGCGCACCCTTGGCTCCCGTGTCAGCCCACTTCGAATAGTAGTCAGTAAGTGGTTTGGTCTGGCTATGGTACGCCGCCAGGCGTTTTCTGACCGTTTCTTCCTTGTCGTCGTCGCGCTGGATCAGCGGCTCACCGGTGACGTCGTCCTTGCCTTCGACCTTGGGCGGGTTGAACACGACGTGATAAGTGCGTCCCGAGCCGAGATGCACACGACGACCGCTCATGCGCTTGATGATTTCATCATCGCTGACATCGATCTCAACCACGTAGTCGAGTTCGACACCCTGAGTGCGCATGGCTTCAGCCTGCGGAATGGTCCGTGGAAATCCATCGAACAGGAAGCCCTTGCCACAATCGGGCTGCTTCAAGCGCTCGGCGATCAGGCCGAGGATGATTTCGTCGGACACCAGTCCACCGGCATCCATGACCTTTTTTGCTGCCAGGCCCATGGGGCTACCGGCCTTGACCGCAGCACGCAACATATCCCCCGTGGATATCTGTGGAATCCCGTATTTTCCGGTAATGAAAGCTGCTTGCGTCCCCTTGCCGGCGCCCGGCCCACCCAACAAGATCAATTTCATATCTACCTCCTGAAGTAAAGTTTATCTCAATGATTTAAAAGTGTTTTTCTTGTTTTTCCAAACTGGACAAAACTTACTCCGAATTAGTGTTGGCGTCAAACAATCGGCGCACGCGTTCCAGGTCTTCCGGCGTATCGACTCCGGGGGCCGGTGCGTGATCGACGCTGACCACCTGGATCGGATAACCGTGCCACAGCGCGCGCAACTGCTCCAGCGACTCGCAGCGCTCCAGGGGCGAGGCCGCAAGCTTCCCGAAGCAGCGCAAGAAACTCACGCGATAGGCATACAAGCCAATGTGGCGCTGTGCCGGGAGATCAGCCGGAAGCACGTCGCGCCTGTCCGCAAACCGATCCCGATCCCATGGAATGGGGGCACGACTGAAGTAAAGAGCGCGGCCGTGCGAGTCGCACACCACCTTGACCACGTTGGTGCTGAAGAAATCGTCGCCCGTCGTCAGCGGATGTGCCGCAGTGGCGATCGCCGCATCGGGGTCACCGTGCAAGGCGCTGGCCACGGCCTCCACCAGGGACGGTTCAAGCAGCGGTTCATCGCCCTGAACATTGACCACGATGTCGGCATCGTCCCATTGCAAGCGGTCGGCCACCTCGGCGATTCGATCGGTTCCGCTTGCATGATCCGTGCGCGTCATCACCGCCTCGAAGCCGTACTGCCGTACCGCAGCGACGATTCGCTCATCATCCGCGGCCACCCAGACGCCATCGCTCCGCGCGCGCCGCGCTGCTGCTGCCACGCGCACAATCATCGGCTGCCCGGCAATATCGGCCAGGGGTTTCCCCGGCAGCCGCGTCGAGGCATAACGTGCCGGAATAACGACGCGAACGACCATCAGACTTCTTCTGCCCCCAGTTGCCGCGCCTCGTCCTCGAGCATCACCGGAATGTCGTCCTTGACCGGATAAGCCAGTTTGCATCCCTTGCACACCAGTTCGGCAGCAGCCTTGCGATTCTCCAGCGGTCCCTTGCAGACCGGGCAAACGAGTATTTCAAGCAAGCGGGCGTCCATTGAGTTTCTCCAGAACAAATGCGGCAAGGTCGGGGCTGACCTCCGCCGTCACGGGCAAGACCCAGACTGGCAGAGGCAAGCAAAGTCGGGACAATTTTACGGCATCCTTTTCCGTCGTCAGAATAGCATCGCCCGCAAAAACCAGATCCTCGGCGCGGAAGTCGTGATGGTCGGCGAAGGGGTGCGCGGAAAACGCCAGCCCCATACCGGCCAGGCAATCGAAAAACCGCTGTGGCGCACCGATACCGGCCACGGCGTGCAATTTCGTGCCTGCCAGGTCAGCCGCGCCGCATGTGGTCGAAGGCTCGTCGAGACGGTAAAAACCATCGCCAAGTAGACGCATCGAAAATGTCGCCGCCGCAAAAGTCGGCGCCGGCGACACGGCGGTCCCATTGAAAACCAGCGCATCCACCTTGGCCAAACGCGAGACCGGCTCCCGCAGGGGTCCCGCTGGCAAGGCCCAACCATTCATCACGCCGCGTTCATCGAATAGCGCAATTTCGACATTCCGCTCCAGGCGATAGTGCTGCAGGCCGTCATCGGCAATGATCAGATCGCATTCCGGATATCTCGCGAGCAGGCCCCGCGCCGCCGCCACCCTGTCGCGACCGACAAATACCGGGCAAGCACCACGCCGGGCGAGCAGCAAAGGTTCGTCGCCCACCACCCCGGGATCGCTGGCGGCGGTGACCTCGAGGACATGCCCGCTGTCACCGCGGTAGCCGCGACTGACAATCCCCGGATGTCGCCCGCGCGTGCGCAAGGCATCCGCAAGATGGATCACCAGCGGCGTCTTGCCGGTGCCTCCGACCGAAATGTTGCCGACAATCACCACCGGCACCGGCACGCGCTCACGGCGCAACATCCCCATGCGGTACAAGGCCCGGCGCAAGGCGACGAGCGCTTCGAACATCAGCGAAAACGGGAACAGCAGACAGGCTAGCGGGCCACGCCGCCGCCAGACGGCGGCGAGTCCGCCGGCCTCAGCGTTGCGCCTGCTGGGTGGCAAAGGATATGTGCGACAGCCCGGCCTGCTGGGCCGCCTGCATGACATCGATGACGCTCTGGTGCGCGGCCTTGGCGTCGGCGTTGATGATGACGATCGGCTCTTTGCCGCTGCCGGTAAAACGCCGCATTGCGGTGGCGATGGACTGGATGTCGCGGCCACCGATTGCCGCCTTGTTCACCATGATTTCGCCGGCAGCAGTCACCACCACATTGATTTCGTCGGGCTGCTCCTTGTTCGGCGGCGCTTCGGCGGTGGGCAGGTTGATCTCCAGCCCGGAAAACTTGGAATACGTGGTGGTGATCATGAGGAAGATCAGGATCACCAGCAGCACATCGATCATCGGGATCAGATTGATCTCGAGTTCTTCGCGGTGTCGTCCTCGCTGGAAGTTCATCGCATCTGCCCCTAGCTGCGTTCGCCGTGCAGGACTTCGACCAGTTTCACCGCTTCCTGCTCCATCTCCACCAGAAAGCCGTCGACCTGCGCCCTGAAGTGCCTGTAGAAAATCATCGCCGGAATGGCAATGATCAAGCCGAAGCCGGTGTTGTAGAGCGCCACAGAAATGCCATGCGCCAGTGCCTGCGGATTGTTGCCAGCGGCAGTCGAAGAGCCGAAGATTTCTATCATGCCCACCACGGTGCCAAACAGCCCCATCAACGGCGCAATCGTGGCGATGGTACCCAATGTCGTAAGGAATCTTTCCAGGTCATGGGCCACCCCGCGTCCCGCTTCTTCGATCGATTCTTTCATGATTTCGCGTGAACTCTTGGCATTGCGCATGCCAGCAGCCAGTACCCGTCCCAGCGGCGAGTGCGCTTCCAGGCGCGCCAACTGAGCATCCGAGATCCCGCTTTGACGGTAGTCGGCGACTGCGCTTTGCAGCAGGCCGGAGGGGACGATCTTGATGCGACGCAGTGCCGCGGCGCGTTCGATGATGAGCGCGACCGCGATGACGGAAGCGAGCAGCAACGGCCAGATGGGCCAACCTGCGGCCTGAATGATGGAAAACACGTGGGCAACTCCGGTAAGCGGGAAAGCGCGAACTTTAGCCCGAGTGGGGCGATTCGGCAATACAAA
>CAZYTN010000220.1:0-4135 GCA_964650115.1 uncultured Sulfuritalea sp. | reverse complement strand
TCGAGACCGTCAGCATCCAGCCCATCACTACGCCGCAGACGGTGAGGCTCAAGGCTGACAACGACTATTACGGGCTGTATGCCACCGACACTTTTTCATTGACCGAACAACTTCATGTCACGCTATCCGGCCGTTACAACCGCGCCATCGTGAAATTGTCCGGAACGAGCCTTGACCTCACCGACGACACCCTGGTAGCCGGAAACCTGGACGGCAACCATCGCTTCAGCCGCTTCAACCCGGCGCTCGGCGTCAACTTCAATCCGTCGAAGTCGCTCGGCCTGTATGGCGGCTACAGCGAGGGCATGCGCGCGCCAACCCCCGTCGAGCTTGCCTGCGCCGATCCCGATCACCCTTGCGCCTTGCCCAATGCCTTCGCCGGCGATCCGCCGCTGAAGATGGTGGTGTCGCGCACCTGGGAAGGCGGCGCCCGTGGTCGCCTGGGCGACAGCATCAACTGGAATGCCGGCCTGTTCCATACCGGGAACACGGACGACATTCTTTTCATCGCCAGCAGTACCTCGGGTGCCGGTTATTTCCAGAACGTCGGCAAGACACGGCGTCAGGGCGTGGAACTGGGGATGAACGGAACGCTGGACAAATTCAGCTTTGCCGCCAACTACAGCTACGTGGAGGCGACCTTCCAGACTCCCTTCATCGCAAGCTCGGAAACGAACAGCCGCGCGGATGCGAGCGGTAACATCCAGGTTGGCAAGGGCAGCACGATTCCCGGCATGCCGCGCCAAATGCTCAAGCTGCGCCTGGGCTATGACATCACCCCGGCCTGGTCCGTCGGCAGCAATGTCGTCGCCACGGCCAGCCAGTACGCGCGCGGCGACGAGAACAATCAGGATTCGCACGGAAAGATACCCGGCTATACCGTGGTCAATCTCGACACCCGTTACAGCATCGGTCGCAACTGGAAGGTCTTTGCCAAGGTCACCAATGTCTTCGATCGCAATTACGAGACTTTCGGACTCCTCGGTGCCAATGTGTTTACGGGTCCGGGCAATTCATTTAGCTCGAACCCGGCAGACTGGAACGAGAACGACCAGTTCCGCACACCGGGCGCGCCACGAGCCGGATGGGTGGGGATTACCTACGAATTCGACAAGCTGTAAGGGCGTCGCATCACTGCCGGGCACCGTAACTGCAAGCTGCTGACCATTACACAAAAGCCCGCGCGCAGCGGGCTTTTTCTTCAGGCCGGCAAACTCAGTTCACCAGCGCCCAGTCGCCGTTCTTGATTTCCAGCATGCGAAAGGCAGACAGGTCGAGACCCATGTGATCCGTGGCCGACATATTGACCTTGCCGCCGGTACCGATGTAGCCCTTGGTGGCCTCGATCGCATCGCGAACCTTGGCCTTGTCGGTGGAACCGGCGCGCTTGAAGGCCTCGACCGCGATCATCAAGCCATCGTACGCGTGACCGCCGAAGGTCGAGACATCCTCCTTGAAGCGCTCGTTATAGGCTTTCCGGTAGGCAGTCGTCACCGGCTTCTGCGCATCGCCGGCAGCCAGCTTGTCGGCCACCAGCAATGCAGCCGCGGGCAGGCGAACGCCTTCTGCAGCCGGCCCGGAGAGCTTGATGAACTCTTCCGAGGCGACGCCATGCGCGTGGTACAGCGGCAGGGTGATGCCGAGTTGCTTGTAGTTCTTGTTGACCAGCGCCGGGCCCTGGCCCAGGCCAATGACGAACACGGCCTGAACGCCTGCCGTGTTCTTGATCTTGGTCAGTTGCGGCGTCATTTCCGTGTCCTTGGGGCCATAAGTTTCGTTGGCCACCAGGGTGATGCCCATCTTGGCGGCCATGGCCTCGGTTTCCTTCTTGCCCGAGGCACCAAAACCGCTGGTTTCGGAAAGCAGCGCAACCTGGGTCAGCTTGCGCTTCTTCATGTCCTCGAACACCTTCTCGGCGGCCATGCGATCGGTGTGCGGCGTCTTGAACACCCACTTCTTCACCGGCTCGATGATCACCACCGCACCGGCCAGGGAGATGAACGGGATCTCCGCCTTCTCGACCAGCGGAATCATCGACATGGTGGAACCCGTGACGGTGCCGCCGACAATGATGTCGACTTTGTCGTCATCGATCAGGCGCTTGGCAAAGCCGTTGGCCTTGCCCGCATCGGTGCCGTCGTCATAGTGCACCAGCTGTAGCTGGCGCCCCAGTACGCCACCGTCCTTGTTGATTTTTTCTATATAGAGTTGCAGGGTTTTCAGTTCCGGATCGCCGAGGAACGCGGCCGGACCCGTGACCGACAGCACCGAGCCGATCTTGATCGGATCGGCGGCAAAGGCCGAGAGACTGGCACCGACTGCAATCGCAGCGGCAGTGACTATCTTGATGAACGAGTGCTTGACCACGTTTGTTTCCTCCTTGTGTTTTTGAATGACAACTATTGCTACAGGGTGATTCTAAAGAACATTTCCATGCCTGCACACAAACCCGCCAACTGCGGCTGTTCAGCCAAAAGTCGGCGCTGGCGGTACGGCGCAGATCGCAGAAAATGGTCGGGCCGCGCGCTCATATGCCCAGGTACGCGGACTTGACCTGCTCATTGACCAGCAATTCGCTGCCGGCACCTTCGAGAACGGTTTGTCCGGTTTCGATCACATAGGCGTAATCGGCAATCGACAGTGCCGCCTGGGCGTTCTGTTCGACCAGGAAAACCGTCTTGCCATGTTCGCGCAGACTGATGATGGCATTGAATATCTCCTGGATCAGCAGCGGCGCCAGGCCCATCGACGGTTCGTCCAGCAGCAGCAGCTTCGGCCGGCCCATGAGAGCCCGCGCCATGGCCAGCATCTGCTGCTGTCCGCCGGACAGCGTTCCCGCCGCCTGCCGAAATTTCTGCTTGAGGATGGGGAACATCACGTACATCTGTTCCATGTCGTCCTGGATCGATTCCTTGTCGCTGCGGGTGTAGGCGCCCAGGCGCAGGTTATCCTCGACCGAGAGCGGGCCGAACACCTGGCGCCCTTCCGGCACCTGACAGATGCCGAGCCGGACGCGCTGGTCCGGGCGCATGCGGGTGATGTCCTGCCCGGCGAAACCGATCTCGCCGCCGCTGGCCTTCTGTACGCCTGAAATTGCCCTCAGCAACGTCGTCTTGCCCGCGCCATTGGCGCCGACCAGCGCCACCAGCTGGCCCTGCCTGACCTCGACCGTTACGCCGCGCAGCGCTTCGATGCGGCCGTAGTGACTGGTCAAGCTGCTGACCGAGAGCAGCACCGGATGCTCCTCGGCCGCCGGCTTCGTCCCTGCCAGCAGGCCGAAGCCGACCGGCTCCGGCGCCTGATTGACGATGCGCGACATCCGCGCGCGGAACTCGACCAGCGCCTGTTCGCCGAACGACGGATCGGCACTGTCGGCAAACGCGGAATTTATTTCGTCCCAGTCGACGTCTGTCAGCGTCCGGCGCGCCAGGGGGAAGAGATCGCTTTCCTCCTTCATGATGTGCCGCCGCATCATCGCTATATAGTCTTCGAGCGCCTGCCGAAACTCGGCGGCGCCTGCCGGATAGTCGCGTACGACGGCCTTCATCTGGGCACGCAAGCCGGCCACCGCGTCGGGTGTGCCGGCATGCTCGCGCTGGAACTGCGCGATCATGTCGTTGCCTTCGCTGCTGCGCTCGAGCACGGCCCGATACAGGTAGGTCTCCTCCTTCGGCTCATGCACCCGCTCGACGTACTGCTCGATGTAATCGAGTATCAGGTCGAACAGCCCGGCATCCGGCTTGTGTTCCGGGTCGGCGCAATGCTTGCACAGCTCTTCGAGCACCACCGTCAGCTGCCACATGCTGCGATGCTCGTTGCTGATGATCTCCAGCGCCTGCGTCACGAATCTCTCCCCCGGACCCTGTTCATACGTTGCTGCCAAGGTAGGCGGCGATGACATCCGGATTCTCGCGGACTTCCCGCGCCGTGCCCTCGGCGAGCTTCTTGCCGTAGTCGAGCACCAGGATGCGATCGGAGATGTTCATCACCATCTTCATGTCGTGCTCGACCAGAACCACCGTGACAGCGTTGTCGGCGACCTTGCGCACGAGTTCGTCGATCTCGGCGGTTTCCTTCGAGTTCAGTCCGGCCGCCGGCTCGTCGAGGAAAAGTATCTGCGGCCTGGCGGCCAGGG
>CAZYTN010000219.1:0-4139 GCA_964650115.1 uncultured Sulfuritalea sp. | reverse complement strand
CCGACCGCTTCCGCCAGCCTTACCGCGTAGGTGGCGACGCGATAATTGTGCATGCTGGTGGCCGAGTCGCGCTTGGCGATGGCGGAGCCGATGACTTCCATCAGTTCGATGTTGCCGGCGAGCAGGTCGCGCGAGTGGCGTACCACGTCGCGGTTTAGCGCCAGGATGATGGGATACAGACAAAGCGTCGTCAGGGCCACTGCGATCAGGGCGACCAGCAGCGTGGCGGCCAGGTCGTTGCGCAGGCTCGCGAGCAACTCCGGGTCGATCAGGAATGCGCCTTCAAAATAACCGGCGCCGGCGCCTTCCGCCTCATTCAGCGGCACCAGCGCCCGTATCCAGCTCAGGCCGTTGGCGCTGAATTTCCTGAAATGCGTTTCCTGGTCGAGCGGGAAACTGACGGTCTGGCGCTCGACTTCGAGCGTCATCGCGGCATGCCGGGGATTGCTCGTGGCGGCCAGCTTGCGGCGGTTCCGGTCCTGGAACTCTCCCGCGATGAAATGCTCGCGGATCGTTGGGCTGGCCTGCAGATCGAGCACGCTGCTTACCGATGCGGGCTGCTTCAGCAGCGCGATATTCGCTGTGGCGAACTTCTTCAGCTCCACGGTCGCCAGCGTCACCAGCTGGTGGTCGATCTTGCGCATGCCCAGCCACGACACGGTGACACCGATCAGCAGCGAGATGACCACCCAGGCGGCGAGCAATCGGTAGAGGATGATGCGATGGATGCTTGGCATGACTTTGCAGCAAGGCAGGAGCCGCTATGATACGCGACCGGCAATAGGGAAAAATTGAGATGGATCTGGGAATACGCGGACGCAGCGCACTGGTGTGCGCCTCGAGCAAGGGACTGGGCCGTGGCTGCGCCCTGGCGCTGGCGCGCGAAGGTGTGGCCGTCACGCTCGTGGCGCGCGGCGCCGAGGCGCTGGAAAAGACCGCTTCTGAAATCCGCGCCGCGACCGGCGCGACGGTCGTCACCGTTGCGGCCGATATCGTCACGCCCGGCGGTCGCGCGGCGGCGCTGGCCGCCTGCCCGCAACCCGACATCCTGGTCAACAACGCCGGGGGTCCGCCGCCGGGGGATTTCCGCAACTGGTCGCGCGAAGACTGGCTGGCGGCGCTCGATGCCAACATGCTGACGCCGATCGAACTGATCAAGGCCACTATCGACGGCATGATCGCGCGCAAATTCGGTCGCATCGTGAACATCACCTCGGGCGCGGTGAAGGCGCCGATCGACGTGCTGGGCCTGTCCAACGGCGCGCGCTCCGGGCTCACCGGCTTCGTTGCCGGACTGGCGCGCAAGACCGTGGCGCACAACGTCACGATCAACAACCTGCTGCCGGGCATTTTCGACACCGACCGCATCGCCACGGTGATCGGCGGCCAGGCCAAGTCGCGCGGCGTGCCCTACGAGCAGGTACTGGCCGAACGGGTGGCGACCATTCCGGCGGGGCGCATCGGCAATGCGGAGGAGTTCGGCGCCGCTTGCGCCTGGCTGTGCTCGGCCCAGGCCGGCTTCATCACCGGGCAGAACTGGCTGCTCGATGGCGGTGCCTATCCCGGGACCTTTTGAAATTTTGTACCCGCGAACAACGCGGCGGGGCCGGGATACTTTGTCCCGCTCGCCACTGACTCACCTGAAAGGGAGCGAACAATGCCTGGCTTGCTGAATACTGTTGATCCGGATGGACTGCTGGAATATTCGGTGGTCTATACCGACCGCGCGCTCAACCATATGTCGCAGGCCTTTCAGGGCGTGATGCGCGACATTTCGACCACCCTCAGGCAGGCCTACGGCGCCAGTGCGGTGGCCGTGGTTCCCGGCGGCGGCACCTTCGCCATGGAGGCCGTGGCACGCCAGTTCGGCGGCGGGCGCCGCTGCCTGGTCGTGCGCAACGGCTGGTTCAGCTTCCGCTGGTCGCAGATTCTCGACATGGGCCGGATTCCGGTCGCCACGACGGTGCTCAAGGCGCGTCGCGGCGGCGAGGGTGCGCAGGCTCCGTTCGTGCCGGCGCCGATAGCCGAGGTGGTCGCCACGATCCTTGAACAGCGCCCCGAGGTGGTATTTGCGCCGCATGTCGAGACGGCTTCCGGCATCCTGCTGCCCGACGACTACCTGCGCGCGGTGGCGGCGGCGGTGCGCCAGGTCGACGGGCTGTTCGTCCTCGACTGCATTGCTTCCGGAACTCTCTGGGTGGACATGCGCGCGATGGACGTCGATGTCCTGATCAGCGCGCCGCAGAAGGGCTGGAGCGGGCCTTCCTGCGCCGGCCTGGTGATGTTGGGCGAACGGGCGCTGGCGCGCATCGGCGACACGACCAGCAGCAGCTTCGCCTGCGATCTGAAAAAGTGGCTGCAGATCATGGAGGCCTACGAAAATGGCAGCCACGCCTATCACGCGACCCTGCCCACCGACGCCTTGCGCCGCGTGCGCGATGCGATGCGCGAGACCGCAGCCCACGGTTTCGAACTCGCCCGCAGCCAGCAATGGGAACTCGGGCGGCGGGTGCGCGCGCTGCTTGTCGAACGCGGCTTTCCCAGTGTTGCCGGGGCAGGCTTCGAGGCGCCCGGCGTGGTGGTCAGCTATACGAGCGATCCCGAAATCCAGTCGGCGAAAAAGTTTCTCGACCTGGGCCTGCAGACCGCAGCCGGCGTACCCCTGCAATGCGACGAGCCGGCGGATTTCCGCAGCTTCCGCATCGGCCTTTTCGGTCTCGACAAGCTGGGCAATGTCGAGCGCACGGTGGCGACACTGACACACGCACTGGATCGCCTGGCCTGAGCGCAGACCGACTCGAGGGGCGTGACGCGATGACGCTGCCTGCCCTGACATCCCATGAGATCGGTCACTCGTGGCGACTGCTGCCCGCCCTGGGTTTCGTCCTCACCGGGCTCGCCGGCCGCGCACTGATCGACAAGCTGCTGGCGCTGCGCGGCGGCGCGGAACTGGTCGCCCACTGGGCGCAGCTCTGCAGCCTGGCCGACATCGTCGCCGGGGTCACGCTGGCGGGTATCGGCGTCGGCCTCACCGGCCGCGTGGCAGGCGTGGCGCCGTCTCGCCGGCGCCGACTTCTGGGCGAGGCGCTGCGCCTGGGGCTGATGCTTTCCGGAATCTGCCTGGCCTTGATGGCGATCCTGGTGGCGGCGAAGCTGTTGCCTGCATTGCCGGCCGCGCAGGCGCCGTTGCTGCTGCCCAGCTTGCTGGTCGGCTGGCTGGGCATTGCTCCCGGCCTGTTGATGGCCTGGCTGCTCGGTTGCGGGCAGGTCCTGCGCGCCGTTGCCATCGCCGCCGCGGCCTTGGCCGTACCGCTGCTGGCGCTGTGGTTCGCCCTGCCCGGTAACGAACTCGCCGCGCTGCTCGGCGCCCAGGGAGCGGTCGGCGCCGTCGTGATGCTTTTACTGCTGCCGGGCGCCGCCGGTTGGCGCGATGCCCTTTCGCCCGCGCATCCACTGCGCAGCTTCATTGTCGCCGGTGTCGCCATCGGCATCCTGAGTCCGGCGGCGACCGCGCTGGCGCGCGTGGAGATAGCCGCCTCGGCGTCGTGGGAGATCGCCGGGGCGGTCCAGGCACTGTGGCGCAGCAGCGAATGGATCACGGCGATCGCCGCCGGGCTGCTCAATGCACATTTCCTGCCGCGGCTGGCGGCGAAGCGCGATGCGGCGGGTTTCACCGCTGAGTTGCGCGCTGCGGCACGGCAAGTGGTGGTGCCTGCGCTGCTGGCCCTGGGCCTGTTGTGGCTGCTGCTGCCGCAGGCGCTGGCGCTGCTCTACCGCGAAGGCCTGCCGGTCGGCAGGCTCGACGCCCTGGCCTTCTTTGCCGGTGACGGGTTGCGCATGTTGTCCTGGATTTTTCTCTTCGGCCTGTTCGCGCGCGGCGCCGGTCGCGCCGTGACTATCGGCGAATTCCTTTCCCTACCCCTCTTTGCCCTGTTGCTCTGGCTGCTGCCCGGCCCGTCGCTGCTGTTCCGCATTGGCCTGTGCTGGATGCTGGCCTATGCCGCCTATGCGGGTTTCAATTTTTGGGCCATGCGTCGCAGCATGCCCGGCGCGGCGGATCCACCAAGCCGGGGTCGCGCCTAGTTGATCGCGACGGCGTTACACTGGCATTTTGCTTCGGGAGTTCGCCATGGAATTCA
>CAZYTN010000218.1:0-4167 GCA_964650115.1 uncultured Sulfuritalea sp. | reverse complement strand
CGGGGCGAATCATGGTGTCAACGACTGCGCGCCGAGATTTCCGGCCACGCTTTTCGCAGGTAGTAGACCATCGACCAAAGGGTCAGCGAGGCCGCGATCCACAGCGACCAGGTGCCGAGCAGATGCACGTTCAACGGGCCTATCGGGGTGTGCCAGAGCAAAAGCGGAATCGCCGTCATCTGCGCAATGGTTTTCAGTTTGCCGATGAAGGAAACCGCAACGCTTTTCGCCGCACCGATATTCGCCATCCATTCGCGCAAGGCCGAGATCGCGATCTCGCGACCGATGATGATGAAGGCCAGCATGACATCGGCACGATCGAGCCGCACCAGCACCACCAGTGCCGCGGCCACCATCAGCTTGTCCGCCACCGGGTCGAGGAAGGCGCCGAAGGCCGAGGTCTGGTTCAGCTTGCGCGCCAGCCAGCCATCGATCCAGTCGGTCACCGCTGCGACCAGGAAAGCCGCGGTGGCGATGAAGTTCTGTTCCGCGGCCGTCAGCGGCAGGTAATACACGCCCACCACCAAGGGGATCAGAAGTATGCGCGCCCAAGTCAGCAGGTTCGGGATGTTGAGCGGCATCTCAACGCAACGCCTTGTGGATTTCTTCGGCCAGGCGCCGCGAGACGCCGTCGACGCGGCACAGGTCCTCTATCGTCGCCGCCCTCACGCCGTCGAGTCCACCGAACTGGGCCAGCAGTTTCTTGCGCCGCGCCGGACCGACGCCGGCCACGTCCTCGAGCCTGGACCGTCCACGCGCTTTGGCCCGTCGCGCGCGATGGCCGACGATGGCAAAGCGGTGCGCCTCGTCGCGAATTTCCTGTATCAGGTGAAAGCCCGCATGATCCATGCCCAATTGTAGCGGCATGCCGCGGCCATGGACGAAGAGTGTTTCCAGTCCCGGCTTGCGATCCTCGCCCTTGGCCACACCGATGCTGGCCAGATGGTCCAGTCCGAGTTCGGCAAACACTTCGCGCGCCACGCGGTGCTGGCCCTTGCCACCGTCGATCAGGACCAGGTCGGGTGCCGCCGTCTCGCCAGTGGCGACCTTCTCGTAACGCCGCGTCAGGGCCTGGCGCATGGCCGCGTAGTCATCGCCTGGCTGGATGCCCTCGATATTGAAGCGGCGGTAATCGCCCTTCTTCATCGCCCCGTCGACGCAGACCACGCAGGAGGCTACGGTGCCTTCGCCCATGGTATGGCTGATGTCGAAGCATTCGATGCGGCGCGGCGGCTCGGGCATTTCGAGCACCTCCTGCAGGGCCGCCAGGCGGCCGCTGCTGCGCGTTTTCGCCTGCCAGCGGGTTTGCATCGCGAGGCGCGCGTTGGTCAGGGCCATCTCGACCCAGGCGCGCTCCATCTCGTTCTTCGGCGCGCCGGCATGCACGCCTTCGGCGAGATCCTCGAGCGGGTACTCGCTCAGGATCACCCGCGCCGGCGCCGGCTGCTCGGCGTAATGTTGCGCGACGAAGGCCGCCAGGCCCTCGCCGGCTTCCACTGCGGTGGCCGCTTGCGGAAAGTAGGCGCGATCACCGAGGTGCAAGCCGCCGCGCACCATGGCCAGGTTGACGCACAGACTGCTGCGCTCGACCACCGCCGCAATGATGTCGACATCGGCATCCCTGGTCGAACTTACGTACTGCCGATGCAGCACGGCCTGCAGCGCCCGCACCTGATCGCGCAGCGCGGCGGCCTCCTCGAAGCGCAATCCGGTCGCGGCGGCTTCCATCCGCCCGGTCAGGCCTTCGATCACTTCCGAATGCCGGCCGCGCAGGAACATCTCGGCCAGACGCACATCGGCCGCGTAGTCCTGCCTTGAAACCAGCCCGACGCAGGGCGCCTTGCAGCGCTTGATCTGGTGCATCAGACAGGGCCGCGAACGATTCGCGAATACCGACTCCTCGCAGGTGCGCAGGAGGAAGGTCTTCTGGATCAGCTGGATGCTCTCGCGCACCGCCAGTCCATTCGGAAACGGCCCGAAGTACCGCGACTTCTTTTCGAAACTGCCGCGATGAAAGAACAGCCGCGGAAACTCGCCACCGCCGTCTTTGCCACCAATGCCGATGTAGGGATAGGACTTGTCATCGCGGAACAGGATGTTGTACTTCGGCATCAGCTTCTTGATCAGGGTATTTTCCAGGATCAGCGCCTCGGCCTCGGAGCGCGTCGCGGTGACTTCCATGGCCGCCACCTGCTGCAGCATCAGCGCAATGCGCGGGCTGTGACCCGTTTTCTGGAAATAGGACGAGACGCGTTTCCTGAGATTCTTCGCCTTGCCGACATACAGCACCGCCCGGTCCGCATCGAGCATGCGATAGACGCCCGGCGCCTCGGTCAGCATCGCCAGGAATTCCTTTGCATCGAAAACCGGTTCAGGCGTCGAGCTCGTCGCGGATTTTGCGGAAGACATCTTGAAAGTCGGCGCTGGTGAGACGGCGGGTTTGCGTGTTGTACCGACTGCAATGGTAACTGTCGATCAGGATGCGGCCGTCAGGCAGGGCGTGACGCGCGCCATGGCCGAAAACCAGCGCCGACTGCCTGAGCCCCAGCGCCAT
The DNA here is from genome assembly GCA_964650115.1 of uncultured Sulfuritalea sp. Taxonomy (GTDB): domain Bacteria; phylum Pseudomonadota; class Gammaproteobacteria; order Burkholderiales; family Rhodocyclaceae; genus Sulfuritalea. The sequence continues at coordinate 1,613 of CAZYTN010000218.1, read as the reverse complement.
CAGCACCGCCTTGTGCGCCACCAGGCCCAGCGCCAGGATCACCCTGACATCCGGCGAAGCCTGCAATTCGCCCGCAAGATGAGGGTTGCAGGTCCTGATCTCGGCCGGCTCCGGCTTGTTTTCGGGCGGCAGGCATTTCACGGCATTGGTGATGCGGCAATCCATGAGGCGCAAGTCGTCGTCGGCCGCCAGCGATTGCGGCTGGGAGCCGAAACCGAAGGCGTGCAAGGTCTCGTAGAGCAGGATGCCGGCATAGTCGCCGGTGAAGGGGCGCCCGGTTCGATTCGCGCCGTGCATGCCGGGCGCCAGGCCGACGATCAGCAGGCGCGCCCGCGGGTCGCCGAAGGGCAACACCGGCCGCGCGTGATAGTCGGGCCGGCGGCTGCGCACCTCGGCAAGAAATCCCGCCAGGCGCGGACATTCGGTACAGCGTAATAGTTCGTCCATTAGGCTAGGATACCGCCTCGCCATGACCTGCAAACCGATCCACTGCGACATTTTCTGCGCCGTCGTCGACAACTACGGCGATGCCGCCGTTTGCTGGCGGCTGGCATGCCAATTGGCGATCGAGCATGGCTGGCGGGTCAGACTATGGATCGACGACCTCGCGCCCTTGCGCCAACTGGCGCCGGATTACGCCGCGGCACCGGTGACGGTTCGCCCATGGCCCGTGCCCGGTTCCTGGCCGGCGGATGACACGGCCGAGGTGGTGATCGAGGCTTTCGCCTGCGAACCGCCGCCGGTTTACATCGAGGCCATGGCAAGCCGCGCCCGCCCGCCGGTCTGGCTGAATCTCGAATACCTCTCGGCCGAAGCCTGGGTCGCCGGCAGCCACGGACTGCCTTCCCCACACCCGCGCCTGCCGCTGGTCAAGTACTTCTATTTTCCGGGCTTCGCGGCGGATACCGGCGGGCTCTTGCGCGAGCGCGACTACGATGCCCGGCGCGCCGGCTTCGACGAGACGGCGTTCCGTGCCGAGTTCGCCTTGCCGCCACGGCTGCCTGATGAACTGACGGTTTCCCTGTTCAGCTATCCCAATCCGGCGCTTCCGGGGCTGATCCAGGCCTGGGCGGCATGGGCGACCCCCGAGCGTCCCGTGCGCGTGCTGCGTCCAGGCAGCAACGAGGCGGTTCAAACCATCGGCAGCCTGAGCCTGCAGCCCCTGCCTTTCCTGCCGCAACCCCGCTACGACGAACTCCTGTGGGCCTGCGACCTCAATTTCGTCCGCGGCGAGGATTCCTTCGTCCGCGCCCAGTGGGCCGCCAAACCGTTCGTCTGGCACATTTATCCGCAGGCGGAAGGCACCCATCTGCTCAAGCTGGACGCTTTTCTTGCCATACACCCGGCCGGCCCGGCTTTGCGGCCGTTCTGGCAAGCCTGGAACGGCAGAGGCAGCCCCGACTGGCCGGCCTTCGCCGCCGGTCTGCCGGGCCTGGAGGCGCCTTTGCAGCAATGGACGCAGATGCTGACCGAGCGCCACGATCTCGCCAGCCGGCTTGTGCAGTTCTGCATTGAAAGGCTAAAATAGCCGGTTATCAATTTCCGCCCCAGGAAGTACAGCCATGAAAACCGCCCAGGAACTCCGTGCCGGCAATGTCGTGATGGTCGGCAGC
>CAZYTN010000217.1:1741-4178 GCA_964650115.1 uncultured Sulfuritalea sp. | reverse complement strand
GGGATATTTGGGAAGATTGGAAAGTCGGCGCCGGCGGGACGGCGCGCCGGGCCACAGCTAGCTGGGCCATCATTATAGAGAAGTCCAACCGCCTGCCCGCTTACGCGCTTGCCGCAGCTCATCCGGCAAGCGCTGAATTTCCTTTCTGGGCATGCCGGCCGGGATCAGCGCCCCGGCTTGCGGCAGCCGTCGAGAATGTCCATTGCAGGACGATAGACTGCTGTCCTGACTTCGAGAAAGCCGAGCATCGTGTGGGCCAGGTTGTCATGGGTGAATCGGGTGTCGCGCTTGCGCTGCAAGGCGGCCACATCCACCTGGTCGTAACCGCCGCCGAACCACATCACGGCGGGCACATGCAATTGCGCCTCGGGTGCGATGGCGCGCGGCAGGCCATGCAGATAGACGCCGTTTTCGCCCAGCGATTCGCCGTGGTCGCTCATGTAGAGCATCGCCGTTTCAAATTTGGTTTCATTGTTTTTCAGCAGCTCGATCACCTTGCCGAGGAAGAAATCCGTGTAAAGGATGGCGTTGTCGTAGGCATTGCCGATCTCCTCGCGGCTGCACTGGCTGAGGTCGGCGCTCTGGCAGGCGGGCTTGAATTTTTCGAAGTCCGGCGGATAACGCTTGAAATAGGCCGGGCCGTGGTTGCCCATCTGGTGCAGCACAATCAGGATGTCGCCCGTGGCATGCGCGTCGATGTATTCCTGAACCGCCGGCAGCATGCCGACGTCGCGGCATTCCGGGTCGCACACCGGATTGACCTCCGGCGACTTGTAACTTTTGTAGGGCACGCGCAGCGCCACGTCCTTCGAGTCGGAATTGTTGTCCAGCCAGAGCACATTGACCCCGGCGCGCTGCAGCACGTCGAGCACGTTTTCCTGGGCTGCTGCGTCCTTCGTGTCGAACTTGGCCGTACCGATCAGGGAAAACATGCACGGCACCGAAACGGCGGTCGAGGTGCCGCAGGCCCAGAAATTCGGGAAATTGACGACGTTGGCCTGGCGCAGTTGCGGATTGGTGTCGCGCTCGTAGCCGTTGAGCGAAAAGCGGTCCGCGCGCGCTGTCTCGCCGATCACCAGGATGAACAGTTCGCGGTGGGTGGCATCGTGGGGCAGGATCTGCGCATCATGGCCGACCACGGTCACGGCTTGCCCGTTCTTGACGGCAAGCATGTCGTGCGCATATCTGCCTACTGAATAGAGATAGTAGGCAGGGTTGATGAAGGAGCGCAGCGACTTGTGCTGGCGGGCCAACGAGGCATAAAAGCCGCCGAATGCCAGCACGGTTCCCACCATGAGCAGCACTAGAATCGCCAGCAGCTTTCCGCGTGCAATCGCCTCGATCCGCATGCCGCGCCAGCGCAGGGAAATCCGGGCGACGACGACAGCCGGGATGACGCCAAGCACGACAAAGTAGCCGAGCAGCCTGAAATTGAGCAGGTCGAGCGCTTCCGCCATGTTGGTCTGCGCGGCATTCTGCAGCATCTCCGTGCCGATGACGACGCCATAGCTGTCCATGAAGTTGGCGGTCAGCGAGGACAGCAGCAGAACGACAATGAGTACGGGTTTGGTCGTGCGCCAAAAGCACGTCAGCGCAAGCAGGAGCACGGTCGTCGCCACCAGCATGGCGGCGAGGGAGGTCAGGGCGAGTGCATTGTCGGCGCTGAGCTGGTAGGTTTTCAGCACCTTGCCAAAAAACGTCAGGTTGCCGAAAGCGGTGAGGAACACTGCCACCAGCAATATCAGGGTATTGCTGGTCAGTCCCTGTGCAGGCAAGCGGAATCGCATGAGCCTGCTTCTCAGGGAATCGTCTGGCAGGGGGCTGCTTTCATGCCGCCAACACCAGTCCCCACACCACCACCACATTGATCAGGCTGACCAGCACCGCGGCGCTGCCGATGTCCTTGGCGCGTTTGGCGAGGTCGTGGTTGTCCAGCGAGATGCGGTCCACCGTGGCCTCGATGGCGGAATTGAGCAACTCGATCATGAGCACCACCAACACGCTGCCGATCATCAGCGCCTTGCCGAGATTGCCAACCGGCAACCAGAACGCGAGCGGGATGAGGATGGCGGCAAGCAGCACCTCCTGGCGGAAGGCATCTTCGTGTTCGTAGGCGGCACGGAAACCCGCCAGCGAATAGCCGAAAGCATTGCGCAGACGGACCAGGCCGGTTTTACCTTTGTGTGGGCTTTTCACTTTGTGCGGGCTTTCGTTGTGGCGTTCAAAGCTGCAATTTTAATCGCACAAGCCCCGGTCTCCCCGATCGGTTGACCGTCCGACATTGCCGTGGCGCCGGCGCCGACTTCCGGGGCGTCGCCAGCGGCGGCGGGTTGCGGTAGAGTGGATGCCGAAACGGCAGGTGCGGACCATTCGGGCCGGCGCCGCCGCCAAGGGAGGCAACATGAAGGACATCGCGTGGAGCAAGATCCTCAGCGTC
>CAZYTN010000217.1:0-1641 GCA_964650115.1 uncultured Sulfuritalea sp. | reverse complement strand
CGCCGCCAAGGGAGGCAACATGAAGGACATCGCGTGGAGCAAGATCCTCAGCGTCGGCGTGGATGAAATCGACGACGACCACCGCCGGTTGATCGCGCTCTTCAACGAATTCAATCGCGCCGCCGCGGGTGGCGAATCCGCCGACTACCTGGCGGCGACGCTCACGGAGCTGATCAATTGCACCGTCTGGCACTTCAGCCACGAGGAGCGCCTGATGCTGAAGCACCGCTATCCCGCGATGGCCGGGCACCAGGCGGCTCACCGCGAACTGATCGAGGCGGCGCTGGAATGGCAGGCCGGCCTGGCGCAAGCCGGCTATGCGGTGGCGGAAGGCGAGATCGCCTTCCTCGATCGCTGGCTCACCGAGCACATCCTCACGGTCGACCAGCACCTGGGCAGCTTCCTGGCTCAGGCGGCATAGGCCCCCGCCGTTGTGAGCGGATCGCCCGCCGGCGTGCCGAGCCGGCGATAGCACCAGGCGCGGCGGCCGAGGTCGGGTAGCGCCAGCGCCAGGCCCCAGAGCTCGGCCGGCGCCAGGCGGCTGGGCCAGTTCGCCGTGGCCAGCGGTGTCGCCAGCCGCAGCGGCAATTCGCCGAGTACCCGCGCGATGCCTTCGGCGACCAGCGCCTCGTCGGCGCGAAAGCCGGGCGCCAGGTCGTCGAGCACCCGCGTCAGGTTGGCCAGGGTCTTGCGCAGCAACAGCAGGTCCGGCGCGAGGCTGGCGCCGAGCAGGATCGCGCAGCGGTCGAGCAGGCGCAGCGCCCAGTCAATGCCGGGCAGCGCGCCGCGCGCGACTTCGGCGAGCGCCGCGTCGAGCGCCGGCTCGGGGATGTCCGTCCGGTCGAAGAGCGCGGCGAGCCCCCGCCGCAGCAGCGGTGCGTCCAGCGTCAGGCCGCCCAGCGCAATGCGCATCAGCGCTTCGCGGCGGCGCCGTGTCACCAGCGCCGACATCGCCCAGTCGATCACGCCAATGCCGCCATCATCGAGCGCGATCAGGTTGCCGGCATGCGGGTCGGCGTGGAACAGCGCGGGTTCGTCGGCGTGCCAGAACGGCCGCGCCAGCAGGCCTTGCGCGAGCAGCGCCGCGCGCTGCCGGGTGTCCATGTCGTCAGCATCGGAAAGGCGCCGGCCGCGCAGGCGGGTCATCGCCGTCACGCCGGGCGCGCACCAGGGCAGCAGCGCGGGGACGCGCAGCGGACCCGCGCCATAGAGGCGCGCCGCGGCCGCCAGATTCTGCTGTTCGCGCTCCGGGTCGAGCTCCGCACGCAGCTGACCGGCCAGCGCGGCGAAGGTCTCGGCATAGGGCAACTCCGGCAGCCCGAGATTCGCGCCGGTTTCGGCGAGGAAGGGGCAGAGCGCTTCCCAGGCGGCAATCTCGGATTCGATGCGCGCGGCAATGCCGGGGCGAGGAATCTTCAGCACGCCCTCGGCATGCTCCCGGCCGTGGCGGAAGGGCAGCACCACGGCCACGCTACCTTCGGCCAGCGCCCGCGGGCCAAGGCGGAAGGGCAGCTTCGCGCCCAGCGCGGCATGCAGCACGGGCAACATGTCGTCTACCCCGGTAGTCGGCGGCAGCGATTCGAGGCGGCGCAACTGGCGCCGCAGCGCCGGGTCGAGGCGCCGGTCGCGCGCCAGCATCTG
>CAZYTN010000216.1:0-4211 GCA_964650115.1 uncultured Sulfuritalea sp. | reverse complement strand
GCTGTCCTTCGTCCCCGAACTGCTGCGCTATACCGTGGAGCCGGCGCAAATGGCCATGTTCGGCAAACTGCTGATCGACCCCGAAGTGCTGCGCATGCTGGTCTTCGGCCTGGCGCTGGTGCTGACCATGCGCTTTCGCCCCGCCGGCCTGTGGCCGGAAACCCGGCATCGCCGCGAGATGAACGAGAATCGGGCATGACACTGGACAGCCTTCCCCCCGGCCCTTTTCCACGGCCCGGTTCGCACACCGGGCCGCCTTCGGCGGCGGGCGAGGTACTCCTCGAAGCCAGCGGCATCGACAAGCGCTTTGGCGGCGTGCAGGCGCTCAAGGGTGTCTCGCTGACCATCAAGAGCGGAGAGATCTATGGCCTGATCGGACCCAACGGCGCCGGCAAGACCACCCTGTTCAATGTATTCACCGGACTCTATCCGCGCGACGGCGGCGAAGTGCTTTTTTGCGGCTCAGCCTTGAACATGGGAAGCCCGCACCAGGTTGCCGCCGCCGGAATCGCACGCACCTTTCAGAATATCCGTCTCTTCGGCAACATGACTGCGCGTGAAAATGTCATGGTTGGTCGTCATCTGCGCACCCGGGCCGGCGTTTTCGGCGCCATCCTGCGCACCCGTGCGGAGCGTGCCGAGGAAGCGGCGATCCGACGCCGCGCGGACGAACTGCTGCATTACGTCGGCATCGCCGATCGCACCGACGATCTGGCGCGGCATCTGTCCTACGGCGACCAGCGGCGGCTCGAAATCGCGCGTGCGCTGGCCACCGATCCGAAGCTGCTGGCGCTCGACGAACCCGCTGCAGGCATGAACGCCACCGAGACCGCGGCACTGCGCGCCCTGATCGAGGGGCTGCGCTGCGACGGCCTGACCGTGCTGCTGATCGAGCACGACGTCAAGCTGGTCATGGGCCTGTGCGACCGCGTCGCCGTGCTCGACTATGGCGAGAAGATCGCCGAGGACGTGCCGGAAGCGGTGCGTGCCAACCCGAAAGTCATCGAAGCCTATCTCGGTGCGAGTCACTGACATGTCTTTGCCGAGCGCAGCGAGCACGCATGGTCACCCCCGTCCCACGGATGGCTTTGCACAGCCATCCGGTTCAGGAGGCGCGGAGCAGTGCTCCGCGAATTCCCTCCTTCACCCCCGGGAAGGGGGCCGGGGGGATGGCCGGTCAACACTCGCCGTAGTGAACCTTCATGTTCACTACGGCGGCATTGCCGCGGTGAAGGGAATTTCCCTCGCTGTCGAGGAAAACGAGATCGTCTGCCTGCTCGGCGCCAACGGTGCCGGCAAGACATCCACGCTCAAGGCACTGGCGCGCATGATCCCCTCGAGTGGAGAGATCCATTATGGCAAGGAGCGTATCGATGCACTGCCCGGCCATGACCTGATCGGCAAGGGCCTCGCGCTGGTGCCGGAGGGCCGCGGCATCTTTGCCCGCCTGACGATCGCCGAAAACCTCGCCATGGGTGCGTACCACCGCCGTGACACGTCCGCCATCGCCGCCGATCTGGAGCGGGTCTACAGCCTCCTGCCGCGACTCAAGGAGCGCGCCGCACAAGTGGCCGGCACGCTCTCCGGCGGCGAACAGCAGATGCTCGCCATCGGTCGCGCGCTGATGGGCCGCCCGAAGCTGCTGCTGCTCGACGAACCCTCGATGGGCCTGGCGCCGCTGATGGTGGAAAAGGTATTTGAAGTCGTTCGGACGGTTGCCGCGGAGGGCATGACCATTCTGCTGGTCGAACAAAACGCCAGGCTCGCGCTGGAAGTCTGTTCGCGCGGCTACGTCATGGAAAGCGGCCTCATCACGCTGGCGGACAGCTCCGCCGCACTGCTCGCCGATTCGCGCGTGCGCGCCGCCTACCTGGGCGAATAGTCGGCGGGAAAATACTGGCGCGCCATGCGCCGGCAATAGCCGACCAGATTGGGATGGGCCGCCGCGGCTTTCCTGACCGGCGTTTCCAGCGCCGCCATCAGGATGTTGGCGAGGAAGGCCGTTGCCACGGCATCGACCGAAGTCGGCTGCGGGCCAAGAAAATACGCCTGATCGCCAAGCAACTCCGCCAGCGCATCGACGTCGGCAATGCCCAAGTCATGGATCTGCTCCGGCGTGTGCCGCCCGATGCCATGACCATGCAGCGCGGCACGGATGCCGCGCCGTGCCAACCGGGGCACGATGATGCGCAGAGGCCAGGGCATGCTGCCGAAGAAACCCTCGCGCGTCAGCTCCCAACCCGCTTCCGAAATCCAGCGATCATGAAGCATGATCCAATACAGATGATCCTCCAGCAGGCGCGTAATCGCCAGACCGCCGGCGCGCTGCACCGGCGCCAAGCCGACGTCAAGCGAGTCGCCATACTTGCGCTTGAGATATTCGATGATCAGGCCGGAATCGGCCAGCACGGTGCCGTCGTCGTCGATCCAGGGCAGCTTGCCCTTCGGCGCCCGATGCAGGTCCAGCGTGTAGCGATTGCGATAGGGCAAGCCCGCCATGCGCAGGTACAGCTCGAGCTTGAGGCAGAAGGGGCTGGCGTTGGGCAGGCCGAGCGCCGGCGGAAACTGGTGCAGGGTGATCATGCCGACTCCGGGATCGGGGTGGCAGCGGCAAAAGTAAACGCGTCGGCAAAGAACTCTTCGGGCGGCAAGCCATGTGCGGAGAACTCGGCTCGCGCGGCGTCGATCATGGCCGGCGCCCCGCAGGCATACACCTGAAACCCGGAAAGGTCGGCGTGGTCTTCCAGCACCGCGCGATGCACCAGGCCGCTGCGCCCGGCCCAGGCATCCCGCGGGGTCGCGTCGGAGAGCACCGGCACGTAGCGGATGTGGCTGTTCGCACCGGCCCAGCCTGCCGGCAAGTCCGGCAGGTACAGCCCGCTGCGGGTTCGCGCTCCCCAGTAGATCTCCAACGGGCGCGTGATGTGGTTGTGAATGGCATGCTCGACAATGGCCTTGATCGGTGCAAAGCCGGTACTGCCGGCGAGCAGGATGACCGGCTTGGTCGATTCCTCGCGCAGGAAGAAGCTGCCGTAGGGACCCTGGAAACGCAGGATCTCCTTTTCCTTCATGCCGGCAAACACATGGCCGGTAAACTCGCCGCCGGCAATCATCCGCACATGCACTTGCAGAAAGCCATCGTCATGCGGCGCGTTGGCGATGGAAAATGCACGACGCTTGCCGTCCTTGAGAAGAAACTCGATGTACTGCCCGGCGAGAAACTGAAGGCGTTCGTTGACCGGCAGTTTGAGGCTCAGGATGATGACATCTTGCGCGACACGCTCGATCTTCTGCACCCGGCAGGGCATGATCTTGACCGGGATGTCCTTGGCCGTGCCGACCTCGCGACATTCGAGCACCAGGTCGGAAAGCGGCCTGGCGCAACAAAACAGCGCCAGACCGCCAGCGCGATCCGCGGTGGACAAGGCCTGATCCTGCGCCGCGCCGTGATCCACCAGGCCGTCGAGCACCTTGCCCTTGCAGGCGCCGCAGGCGCCGTTGCGACAGCCGTAGGGAAGGGTCAGGCCGGCGTCGAGCGCCGCCTGCAACACGGAATCGCTGCCGTCGGTGGTGAAGCCGTGCCCGCTGGGCTGCAGGGTGACGCGAAAGGAGGCAACTGGGGCCATGCGATAATCGTCCGATGCGAAGATTGCTGATAATCGGCTGCGGCGACGTCATGCGCCGCACGCTGCCACAACTGGTGCTGCGCTGGCAGGTGCTGGCCCTCGTACGCCAGCGTGATCCGCAACTGGAAGCGCTGGGTATCACGCAGATCGAAGGCGATCTTGACCAACCCGACACCCTGACCCGACTGGCCGGCATCGCGGATGCCGTAATTCACAGCGCCCCGCCGCCGGCGCAGGGAAGCGGCGACCCGCGCACACGAAACCTGATTGCCGCTTTGCAGCGCGGAAAAAGTCTACCACGCCAACTGGTTTACATCAGTACCAGCGGCGTCTATGGCGACTGCGGCGGCGCCCGGGTCAGCGAGACGCGAAGCCCGGCGGCAAAGTCGGCGCGGGCGGCACGGCGGGTGGACGCCGAACGGCGTCTGCGTCGCTTCGGCCGCCAGTCCGGCCGCCACTGCCGGGTCAGCATCCTGCGTGCGCCGGGCATCTATGCCGAGGACCGGCTGCCGCTGGAGCGGCTGCACAAAAAACTGCCGCTCATGCTGCACGCGGAAGACAGCCACACCAACCACATCCACGCCG
>CAZYTN010000215.1:0-4222 GCA_964650115.1 uncultured Sulfuritalea sp. | reverse complement strand
GTCAATCCGAATGGCGGCGCCATCGCCATCGGCCATCCGCTGGGCATGAGCGGCGCGCGCCTGGTCACCACGGCCATGTACCAACTGCAGCGGACAGGAGGTCGCTACGCGCTGTGCACCATGTGCATCGGCGTCGGCCAGGGCATCGCGCTGATCGTCGAGAGGGTCTGAGGCTCTGGCCGCCGACCACTTTTCGGGCCATGCCGCGGATTACGCCAAAGCCCGCCCCAGCTATCCCCCCGAACTGTTCGCCTGGCTGGCGCAGCAGTGCGCGACGCACGAACTCGCCTGGGACTGCGGCACCGGCAACGGCCAGGCGGCACAGGCACTGGCCGGCCATTTCCGGCGCGTCCATGCCACCGATCTTTCCGCCGAACAGGTGGCGCTGGCCGCGCCACACCCCCGCGTCGACTACCGCGCATCGCCAGCCGAGGCCAGTGGCCTGCCCGACCGATGCTGCGACATCGTCACCGTCGCCCAGGCGCTGCACTGGTTCTGCAGCGAGGCCTTCTATGCCGAGATCAGGCGCGTGCTCAAAACGGGCGGCCTGTTCGCCGCCTGGACCTACACCCTGCTGCGGGGCGAACCCGAACTCAATACCATCGTCGAGGATTTCTACCGCAACACGATCGGCCCCTGGTGGCCGCCCGAGCGGCGCTGGGTCGACCTCGGCTATCGCGGGATGCCGTTTCCTTTTGCAGATATCGTCACGCCGGAATTCGAGATCCGCATGGAATGGACGCTTTCCGAGCTGCTGGCCTACCTGCGCACCTGGTCGGCCACCCAGCGCTACAGCCGGGAAAAGGGCAGCGACCCCTGCATTGCACTGGGCCTGCGCCTGCGGGAACTCTGGCCGCAAGCTGAAACCCGAAAATCCATCATCTGGCCCATCGCCCTACGCTGCGGGAGACTCGAATGAATCCTGAAATCGCAAGCTCAGTTACGACCTCAGTTGCCACCTCAGTTGCCACCCTGGGCGGCGGCTGCTTCTGGTGCCTCGAAGCCGCATTCCTCCAACTCGTCGGCGTCGAGTCGGTCGTTTCAGGCTACGCCGGCGGGCCGGCAGCGAATCCGGACTATCGCGGCGTGTGCAGCGGCACCACCGGTCACGCAGAGGTCGTGCAAATCGGCTTCGATCCGGCAGTGATCGACTATCGCACCCTGCTCACGGCCTTCTTTGCCATCCACGACCCGACCACGCACAACCGGCAGGGCAATGACATCGGCACGCAATACCGTTCGGTGATCTTCACCCACAGTGACGATCAGGAAAAAATCGCGCGGGATCTGATCGCGGAACTCGATGCGGCAAAAATCTGGCCCGCACCCATCGTCACCGCCGTGTCGCCAGCGCCGACTTTCTGGCGCGCCGAGGACTACCACCAGAACTACTACGCCAACAATCCGCTGCAGGGATATTGCCAGGCCGTCGTCGCGCCGAAGGCGGCCAAGTTGCGCAAGGTCTTCGCCGGGCGGCTGAAGACCTGATGAAGCCCCTGATCAAACACCTGCACAGCAAGAAGGGGCAGGACAGAACCCTGCCCGCTTCGCTGTGGATGCGTAGCAGGCGGGCCAGCAAGAGACGCTGACCTCGCCGCAACGGATGACTATTCGGCGTCGGGCTGCAGCGCCGGAACGGATCGGGCAAACGCCGGCAGCGTCAGGCAGTGTTCGTGGATGCGCATCACCGTCGGCACGTGATCGAGCCGGGCCTTGAAGCGCTGGGCGTTGAAGATTTGCGGCACCAGACAGATATCGGCCAGGGTCGGAGTGTCGCCGTGGCAGCAGGCGCCGGTGCGGGGGTCGCCGGCCAGCATGGCCTCGACCGTCGCCAGCCCGGTCTCGACCCAGTGGCGATACCAGGCGTTTCTCTGTTCCTCGGCAATACCGAGGGTCTTGTTGAGGTAAGCCAGCACGCGCAGGTTGTTGAGCGGATGGATCTCGCAGGCAATCGCCAGCGCGATCGCCCGCACCCGCGCCCGCTCTGCCGCAGCGGCGGGAAGCAAGGGCGGTTGCGGCCGCGTCTCGTCGAGGTATTCGATGATCGCCAGGGATTGCGTCAATACGGTGCCGTCATCGTCCAGCACCGGCACCAGCGCCGCCGGATTCATCGCCTTGAATCCGGCGGCGAACTGCTGCCCGCCTCCCTGCAAAAGATGCACCGCCGCATAATCGTAGTCGATGCCCTTGAGCGCCAGCGCTATGCGCACACGAAAGCTGGCGGAACTGCGAAAGTAGCTGTAGAGCTTCATGACTGACCCGTAAAAAGCAATTTGGAGGCGTTGCCCATCGTTGCTCGGCTAAATCGTGAATTCGCCACAACGACTAGAATGGCGGGACTATAGCCCCCTCCAATTCGATGTCAAAGCCCGCGGCCGCCACTGACTCCAGTTGCCAATTGCATATCGGCGGGTTCTGTGCCGTCCTGGCGACCCTGGTTCTTCTGCCTGCGGTGGCCCTTGCGGCGAATCCTGACCCGACCTTGCGTCGCAGCGATCAGATCGATGTCCGTCGGCTGGGCAAGGTATCGGAAGACGAACGCTCCGTGTTGCGCATCGAGTGGCGCGCCGGACTGGCGCGCGTGGAAGAGACGCGCAGCGTCGAGGAAATGTTCGATAAGCTGCGGCGCATGGAATCCACGATCGGCGAGGTCAATCGCCTGATCCGCAACATGCCGGTGCAAACCCCCGGCGTTGCCGCGACCGCTCCTGTTGCGGCAGAGGCTCCCGACGCGGACGGCTACGACTTCCGCCTGGCGGCGGCCAACATTGCCGCGCTTGCCCTGGTGGCCCTTTGGTGGATCCGCCGTCGCAAACCCGTTACACGAGCTGAAACAGGGCTTGCGTCTGCGCCGAAAATGGTGCCGCCCAGCGCGACTTTGCCGGCAGCGGTCCCGGCGCCGCTGGCGACGGCACCATTGACCATAACGCCCCCGGCGCAAATGCCGCCCGACGTTTCCTCCGCCAAAATGCAAAAGTCGGACGTCGTGACTGCGGCGAAACCCGACGCTGAACCACCGCGCAGCGAGCCTGTCGCGGCCGGCAAAGCGCCCGCGGCTGCACCTGATCCAGGTCCCGTTACCATGGCGGAGCCGGTCGCGACGGCATCGTTCAGTTCGCCGCAAGTCAAGCCTTCCGAACCGTTGCCGGCGAACGAGCCCAAGATTTCCGATTTTTCGCTGGAAGAAGCCGATCCCGAAGCGGTGGCCCGCGAAAACGCAAGATTGCAGGCACCACGCCCCGTCAGCGCCCCCAAGCCGGCACAGGCGCCGCCGGAAACCAACGTCGAACCCACCCTGCAACTGGCCGAAATCATGCTGTCAATGGGCCTGGAGCAAGGTGCGGCACAGGCCCTGATCGAGTACACCGAGGCCAACCCGCGCCATGCCGTCTATCACTGGCTGAAACTGCTCGGCATCTATCGCAGCCGTGGACTGCAAAAAGAATTCGCGGAGACTGCCGAGAAACTGCGCACGCATTTCAACATCCAGGCCGAAGAATGGGGCAAATCCGGCTCGGGTGAAGTGCCGACGCTGGAGAAGTTCGCCCGCGTGTCCGAGCATGTGCAGAAAATCTGGTCGCAGCCGGAAGAGTGCATAAGCTACCTGCGGCGCCTGCTGGAAGACAATCGTGAAGGAGCGCGCGCCGGCTTCCCGCAGTCGGTGGCCGAGGAAATCCTGTTTCTGGTCGAAATCCTCAAGGAAGGCCAGACTTAGTCAGCGGGCGGTAACCCCGTCAGGGTTTCGATGCTTCCCAGCCAGTTGGCGCATGGCGCTGGATCACCTGCGCGATGGCGCCGAAAATGCTCGCGCCGTCGCCATCCCGCATCTCGATCCTGACGCGGTCGCCAAAGCGCATGAAGGGAGTTTTTGGCTTCCCCTCTTCGATGGTTTCGTACATGCGCAGCTCGGCGATGCAGCAATAGCCCACGCCGCCATTCGCCACGGACGAACCGAACAGGCCGCCCTGCTTGTTCGACACCGTACCCGAACCGATGATCGAGCCGGCCTCGAGCTCGCGCGTCTTCGCCAGATGCGCGATGAGTTGGGCGAAGCTGAAGGTCATATCGACGCCGGCGTCGGGTTTGCCGAAGGGCTTGCCGTTCAACTCGACCTCGAGCGGCAGGTTCAGCTTGGTGTCCTGCCACGCCGCACCCAGTTCGTCGGGGGTGACGGCCACCGGCGAGAAGGCCGAGGCCGGCTTGGACTGCAGGAAGCCGAAGC
>CAZYTN010000214.1:0-4289 GCA_964650115.1 uncultured Sulfuritalea sp. | reverse complement strand
GAACTCCTTATTTGGTGCGGTGCAACACCGCATGACTGCAATGTAATTACATATGAGGAGAAATACAATGCGTATTAATGGAATAACATTGATGAAATTTATTCCATAATAGGCCATGGATCGCGCTGCCGAGATGACTGCCTTCGTTCGTGCCGTGGAAACCGGCGGGTTCTCTGCTGCAGCGCGGGATATGGGTTTGACGCCTTCGGCCCTGTCCAAGCTGGTGACACGCCTGGAAGACCGGCTCGGTGCCCGTCTTCTGCACCGGACCACGCGCCGGCTGCAGCTCACGGCCGAAGGCGAGGCCTTCTACGCCCGCGCCCGCCCCATCCTTGCCGCGATGGACGAGGCCGAGGCCGAAGTCACCCAGGCCAGCGCCAGCCCGCGCGGGCTGCTGCGCCTGCATTGCGGCTCGGCCTTCGGCATGCACCAGTTGGCCCCGGCCATCCCGCGCTTCCAGCAACGACATCCCGAGATCGAGATGGACATCACCATCAGCGACCAGCCCCTGGCTTCGATGGAGGAGGGCGTAGATCTGGCGATCCGCATCGGCCCGCTCGACGAGTCCTCCATGGTGGCGCGCCGCATCTGCAACCTGCAGCGCGTGATCTGCGCCGCGCCGGCCTACCTGGCGCGCCGTGGCACGCCGCGCACCCCCGACGACCTGCAGCAGCACAACTGCCTCTGGATCACCAGCCTGCCGGCCCTGCGCCGCTGGCCCTTCGATACCGACGACGGCATCCGCGTGGTCAACGTCGGCGGCAACGTCGCCGCCAACAACGCCGAGACCGTGCTGCAACTTGCGGTGGCCGGGGTCGGCATCACGCGCCTGACCGACGTCATCGTCGGCGAGGCCCTGCGCCGCGGCGAACTGGTGCCGATCCTGAGCGACTGGCACCACGTCGAGCCGGTGCCACTGTTCGCCACTTATCCGAGCGGGCGCAACCTGTCGCCCAAGGTACGCGCGATGGTCGATTTCCTGGTCGCGGAGTTCGGCAGCGCCCCCTGGCGCCTGGGGCGGGGCTGACATGTTGGCGCTTACTTCACTCCCGCGTGCCTTCTGCGAGCAAGACTCCTGTTGAAATGGACTCCAATCCATGGCTACCCTGACCCTGCATCCCGGCAAGGAAAAATCCGTCCTGCGCCGCCATCCCTGGCTGTTTTCCGGCGCGATTGCGCAACTCGACGGCCGCGCCCGGCCGGGCGATACGGTCGACATCGTCTCCCATGAGGGCCGGCCGCTGGCGCGCGCGGCCTGGAGCCCGGCCTCGCAGATCCGCGCCCGGGTCTGGAGCTTCGATGCGGCGGAGACTATCGACCACGCCTTCTTCAAGCGTCGCGTGGCGGCGGCCGTGGCGCGCCGCACCGCACTGCCGGAACTCGCCGGGCAGCAGGGGCTGCGCCTGATCCACGCCGAATCCGACGGCCTGCCCGGCGTCGTCGCCGACCGTTACAGTGACACCGTGGTGCTGCAGCTGACTACGGCGGGCGCCGACAAGTGGCGTGGCGCCATCGCCGACTCCCTGCTCAAGGCCACCGGCTGCGCGCGGATTTACGAACGTTCGGACGTCGATGTGCGCAAGCTCGAAGGACTGGAACCCGTCACCGGCTGGCTGCACGGCACCGCGCCCGACGATGAAATCGTGATCGGGGAAAATGGCGCGTACATGGCGGTCGACATCCTCGCCGGCCACAAGACCGGCTTCTACCTCGACCAGCGCGACAACCGCCGCCGTGTCGCCGAACTCGCGCGCGGCCGGCGCGTACTCAACTGTTTCTGCTACACGGGGGGGTTCTCGCTGCAGGCACTGGCTGGTGGTGCGCGCGAGGTGGTGTCGATGGACAGCTCCGGGCCGGCGCTCGCCACCGCGCAGCGCAACCTGGCGCTCAATCCGCAGTTGGACGCATCCCGCGCGCTCTGGCGTGAGGCCGACGTCTTCGCCGAGCTGCGCAACCTGCGTGCGGCCGGCGAACGCTATGACCTGGTCATCCTCGACCCGCCCAAGTTCGCCAACACCGCGGCCCATGCCGAGCGCGCGGGGCGCGCCTACAAGGACATCAACCTGCAGGCGCTGCAACTGCTGGCGCCCGGAGGTTTGCTAATGAGCTATTCCTGCTCGGGCGGGGTCAGCGCCGAACTTTTCCAGAGGATAGTCGCCGGCGCCGCGCTGGATGCCGGACGCACGGCACGCATCGTCGAACGCCTGCAGGGCGCCGCCGACCACCCGGTCGACCTGGCGTTTCCGGAAGGCGAGTACCTCAAGGGATTGCTGTTGCAGGTCGATTGACCTGCGCCTTGTGTTGTAATACGCCCCTCATGCGCCGCCTCCTGCATCCTGTATTCGCCCTGCTGCTGTCGCTGCTGCTGATCGGCAGCCAGCAGGCCGCGCTTGCCCACATGCTGGGGCATGTGCTTGTTCCCGCTGCGATCCAGGTCGTCGACGCTAACGACACCGACCACGGTGCGGCGCTTTCCTTGGCGCACACATGCACCACCTGCATCGCCTTTGCCGGCGCCGACCTGGCCCCGCCGGCGCCGCTGGCGCCTCCTTCGCTTGCCGCCGGCAACACGGCGGTGCTTGTCGCCGCCGTACCGCCGGCGCCGACTCTTGCCTTCCTTGCTGCGTTTCGCAGCCGCGCCCCGCCTCCGCTCTGAAGCCCTGACGTTCTGTTGCGCCGCCGGCCCCGTGCCGGGCGGCGCTCCTTGTCATTTGCTCCGGAGCAATCATGAACCGCATACCCGTTTCCGTGCTGGCCGCCTGTGGCGTGCTGGCCAGTCATCCCGCAGCGGCCGCCGATGCCGACCTGCAAGCCCTGCGCGAAGAAATCGCGCAGATGAGAAAGTCCTACGAGCAGCGCATCGACGCGCTGGAAAAGCGCCTTGTCGATACCGAGAAGCAGACGGTCGCCGCGCGCGCCACGGCCGAGACCGCGGCCAGCCAGGCCCAGGCGGCGCAGGCGACCAGCCGCCAGCCGGCGGCCGCCAACGCCTTCAATCCGGAAATCTCGCTGATCCTGTCCGGCATGTACAACAACACCTCGCAGGACCCGCGCCAGGATCCGACGGGTGTCGCCGGCCGCGAGCGCCGCATCCAGGGCCTGCTGCCATCGGGTGGCGAATTCAATCCCGAGGCGCGCGCCTGGAACCTCGGCGAATCGGAGCTGGCAATTGCCGCCAACATCGACCCGCACTTCCGCGGCACTTTCCTCGCGTCGATTTCGCCGGCCAACGAGATCAGCGTCGAGGAAGCCCACATCCAGACCCTGGGCCTCGGCAACGGGCTTGGCATCAAGGCCGGGCGCTTCCTGTCCGGCATCGGTTACGAAAACGAGCAGCATCCCCACACCTGGGATTTTTCCAACGCCGCGCTGCCCTACCAGGCCTACTTCGGTTCGCAGCTTGGCTACGACGGCGTCCAGGTCAAGTGGATCGCGCCGACCGAGCTGTTCCTCGAATTCGGCGCCGAGTTCGGCCGCGCCCTGAGCTTTCCGGCCAACGACGTCGACCGCAACAAGAACGGCCTGATGTCCGGCAGCCTGTTCGCCCATCTCGGCGACGACGTCGGCGTGGCCAACAGCTGGCGCGCCGGCGCTTCCTGGTTCGCCACCAAACCGCACCACCGGACTTACGACGACGTCGACAGCAGCAACACGCTGGTGAGCAACAGCTTCTCGGGCAGGAGCAATACCGCGGTGCTCGACTTCGTCTGGAAATGGGCGCCCGAGGGCAACGCGACGGAGCGCAACTTCAAGTTCCAGAGCGAATGGTTCCGTCGCCACGAGTCGGGCAAGCTGAGCTATGACATCGACGGCGTCGGCGCGCCGGGCGGCCCGTTGACGGACAGCTTCCGTTCGACGCAGACCGGTTTCTACGCTCAGGGCGTCTGGCAGTTCATGCGCGACTGGCGTGTCGGCTACCGCTACGACCAACTGGCGAGCGCGGATACATCCGTCGGCCTGGTCGACAGGGGCACGCTGGCCGCAGCCGACCTGCCCATCCTGCGGGGCTACACGCCGCAGCGCAATACGGCGATGCTGGATTGGTCGCCTTCGGAATTCTCCCGCATCCGCCTCCAGTATGCGCGCGACCAGACCCGGCCCGGCGTCACCGACGACCAGGTCTGGGTGCACTACATCATGAGTCTTGGCGCCCACGGCGCCCACAAGTTCTAGGAGATCCACAATCATGAAAAGAGCATTGCTCGTCCTGCTTGCCCTTGCCGCCATGCCCGCTGCGGCGGCGCTCAAGGTCTTCGCCACGGTGCCCGAATGGGGCGCCCTGGCGCAGG
>CAZYTN010000213.1:0-4289 GCA_964650115.1 uncultured Sulfuritalea sp. | reverse complement strand
TGCGCGATGCCGGCCTCGGCGCCTGTAGCCATGCCATCGGCACCACCAACACGGCCGATGCCGTGCGCATCTGGCGCAATGCCAAGGCGGTGTTCGCCGCTCACCGCAGCGAACTGCAGCGCACCTGGAGCGAAGTCAGCTTCCAGATCGCCCGTCTGCGCGACGATCCGGTCTGCGCCCAGGAAGAATTCGATGCCTTGCTCGATGCCGGCGATCCGGGCCTCAGCGTTCGTCTTGCATTTAATACGTCCGCGACAGCGGACGCCGATATAGTCACCCCCGCCCTCGGGGCGGGGGCCGGGGGGCGGGGGGCCAATGCCTTGCGCGGAATCGCCATTCTGGGCCAACGGCCCAGAATAGCGATTTTGCGCGAGCAGGGCGTCAACGGCCATGTCGAAATGGCGGCTGCCTTCGAGCGCGCCGGCTTCGCCCCCTACGACGTGCACATGTCCGACCTGCAGGCCGGCCGCATGCATCTGGCCGACTTCAAGGGCTTTGCCGCCTGTGGCGGCTTCTCCTACGGCGACGTGCTCGGCGCGGGGCAGGGCTGGGCAAAGTCGGTGCTGTTCAACAGCCGTCTGCGCGACGAATTCACCGCCTTCTTTGGTCGCGCCGACAGCTTTGCGCTTGGGGTCTGCAACGGCTGCCAGATGATGGCGCACCTGGCGCCGATCATCCCCGGTGCCGGGAACTGGCCGACTTTCCAGCGCAACCGCAGCGAGCAGTTCGAGGCGCGTGTGGTGATGGTCGAGATTCCATCGTCGGCGTCAATCTTCCTCGGCGGCATGGCCGGATCGAAACTGCCCGTGGTGGTCAGCCACGGCGAGGGCCGCGCCGAGTTCGTCGCCGGGCAGAGCGGCGAGGCGGCGGTAGCCATGCGTTACATCGACAATCGTGGCGCGGTGGCGACGAGCTACCCGTTCAATCCCAACGGATCGCCCGACGGCCTCGCCGGCGTGACGACGGCCGACGGGCGTTTCACGATCATGATGCCGCATCCCGAACGGACCTTCCGCAGCCTGCAGATGTCCTGGCGACCGCCGGGATTGGGCGAGGATGGGCCGTGGCTGGAGATGTTCCGCAACGCGCGGCGCTGGCTGGCTTGAAAGAGAGTCGGCGCTGGCGGGACGGCAGCAATGTGCCCAAAAGCGGTCCTACGCCAATAATTGTCATTGGCATTAATCGGGAGTAGGCTCCCGACCATTTGAACAAATAGCCCCCGTGCTACCTGGTGGGAAGCCGCCTTCAATCCGCCAGATTGACCAACCATGTGACATGGCCCTAAACGGCTTTCGAAATGTTTCTGCCTTGGAGGTATTGCATGCAACGCGGTATCGTGATCGGAGCCCGCATCACCCTTAACGATGCAGGACAATTTAAGGGGCTGACCGGTTCAGTCAATAACGATGACCTAGTGAGGTGGCTTCTTTACTGGGACCAAGTCACATACGCCGGACTTGGGCGTGGTGGTGCCTCACTTACGGGAAATCATACGAACGATGTCAATTTCCTTGAGTCGGCTGGCGTGTTTCGCACAAAGGTTGTCGATGTTGGGACTCTCGACTTCAGATCATTCCCGGCAGCGCAAGAAGGTGGTATGAGCATCTTCGGTCTCGCTGAAAACCAGTCTCTCGTTGCTTTTGCTGCGGCCCGATTTAAGCTAGCCGAAGACCTATCGAGAGAATCTGGAGAAATATGGACGGTTGGCCAGGCAGGCGGAGAGCAACTAATTCTTCCTGGTATCGGTTCTCGAAGGGAGCTAATTGACGTCCAACTCGTCAATTGTCTTCCGGTTCCAGCAGGGGAAACTCCGTTTGCTGAAATATTGGAATTCAAGGCGAAACACCGAGCCGAGCTGGAGCGACTTCGTATCGCGCTTGACGCACTAAGGGAAAGAATTCTTATGTCAGCTGACGAACGGAGGGCAATCCACGCAGTGATAAGCGAGTTGTCGAGTTCGCTTACAGACATTCACAAAGCCCTAAGAGGTTCAGGCATCCGCACTTTGGTTGAGTCGGTCGGTCTATATACGAATAATCCGTCGCTGTCATTCTGGACGGCCCTTGGCGGAGTCGCGGCCTCCAATCACGGCTTACCGGTTGAATTTGGTGCTGCAGTAGGACTGGCATTACCCACAGCTTTTCGTTTTCTAAGTCGTGCCGTCGACGGGCCACGTCAACTACCAACCATGAACGCTGACTTCGCGTACGCAATTGAGGCAGTCCGCCAATTGAAATAACACTCGGCTCGTGCATCTAAGACATACTTGGAAAGCACCAGTCACACTATTTCCCATCCATATAAGTCATTGCAAGCGGCCGTACCAGTTCTTCAATTTACCGGAATTGCCGAATCAATCCGGACGCAAACAGCACTGCGAAGGACCACTCATGGCCGTTATGCCGGCATTAGCCAAACATCAAGGTATCTTCCGTATACCCATAAAAAAACGGGAGCCGCGGCTCCCGTTTTCATGATCGCGCCGGACCGGCTTATTCGACCTTGGCCTTGCTGCGTAGTTCGTCGATGTGTTTTTGCACCATGCGCTGCTGAAGCTGCTGGGCGATCTGGCCCTTGGCTTCTTCCATCGGCGGCAGCTTGAGTTCGCGCGTGTCTTCGAGCAGGATCACGTGCCAGCCGAAGTCGGTCTTTACCGGGGTTTCGGTGAACTTGCCCTTTTCCAGTTTCGTCATGGCCGCCGAGAAGGGCGGGACGAAGGAGGCGGGATTGGCCCAGCCCAGGTCGCCACCCCGGTCCTTGGACCCTGGATCCTTGGACTCCTTGGCCAGATCGTCGATCTTTTCGCCTTTCTTCAGCTTGCCGATGACGGCCTTGGCCTGATCTTCCGTTTCGACCAGGATGTGCCGGGCCTTGTATTCCTTGTTGCCGAGCTTGGCCGTGATTTCCGTGTATTCCTTCTTGATCTGCTCGTCGGTGATCGGGTGGTTTTTCACGTAGTCGTTGAGGTAGGCGCCGATCAGCACTCCCTGGCGGGCAAGGTCCATCTGGCCCTGCACTTCAGACTTTTTGTCGAAGCCCTTCTTGACGGATTCCTGAGTCAGGATTTCACGACGCACCAGTTCTTCCATAACGGCCTTGCGCAGTTCGGGGGTGTCCTGCTGCCCTTGCGCGGCCTGACCGGCAATCAGCGCATCGGCGCGCGCCTTGGGAATGGCCTTGCCATTCACGGTGGCGAATGCCGTGGAGTCGGCCTTTGCCGAGTCGGCTTTCTTCTGGGCAAGGGCGGGAGCTGAACTCACCGAAACGGCAAAGGCGAGAAGGAGGGCGTGGCGTAGGGTACGATTCATCGTGGTTCCTGAATGGGCGGGTTGTCAGTGTTCTTCGGGAGTTTTTGCGCTGATGCTGAGTGCGTGAATTTCCCGCTTCATCAGCGGGCCGAGCGCATCATACACCAAGCGATGTCTTTCCATTGTCCTGCAACCGGCGAAACGCAATGAAACAATGGTCAGCCGAAAGTGGCCGCCGCCGCTTCTGGCGCCGGCGTGGCCGGCATGTTTCGCCGAGTCGTCGATGATCTCGATGGTAACCGGGTCGAGCGCGGCGAGGCTGGCACGCATGGCGTCGATGACGCTCATGATTTTGGCAGCACCTGCTTGAAGGGACGTACCGTGACACGGGCATAGACGCCGGTGGTGACGTAGGGGTCGGCGTCGGCCCAGGCCTGCGCCGCCATCAGCGAATTGAACTCGGCGACGATCAGGCTGCCGGAAAAGCCCGCGGGTCCGGGATCGGGGCTGTCCATCGCCGGAAATGGGCCGCCCAGCACCATGCGCCCGGCGGCATCCAGCTCGAGCAGGCGGGCAAGGTGGGCGGGACGAGCGGCGAGGCGCTGCTCGAGACTGTTCGGCACATCTTCGCCGACGATGGCATACAACATCAGGGTTTCTCCTGTAGGGCAGTGTCGCTGGGAGTGCGCGGAACCATGGCTAACCCTTGTCTTGGGCACTGCGAGCTGCAGGTTCCTTGTCCTCGGGGATGTACTTGGCGAGCATCACGCCCTGCAGGACGATGAAGGCGATCATCAATCCCATGCCGCCGAAGAGTTTGAAGCTGACCCAGGTATCGGTGCTGAAGTTGAACGCTACCCACAGGTTGAGCACTCCCATGGCGGCGAAGAAGGCTATCCAGGCGTAATTGAGCCTGGGCCAGAGTACCTCGGGCAGTTCCATCTGCTTGTCCAGCATGGCGCGGATCAGGTTCTTGCCGAAGAACTGCGCGGAGCAGAACAGGGTCACCGCGAACAGCCAGTAGAGTATGGTCGGCTTCCA
>CAZYTN010000212.1:0-4314 GCA_964650115.1 uncultured Sulfuritalea sp. | reverse complement strand
AGGCCGCGCTCGCCGACCACCACGCGATGCGGTATGCCGATCAGTTCCCAGTCGGCGAACATGGAGCCGGGCCGTTCGTCGCGGTCATCGAGAACCGCATCGATGCCGGCGGCGAGCAGTTCGGCATGGAGCGCATCGGCCGCGGCGCGCACGGTTTCCGACTTGGCGTAATTCATGGGCACCACCGTAACGGCAAAGGGCGCGATGCTGGCGGGGAAAACAATCCCGCGCTCGTCGTGGCCCTGCTCGATGGCGGCGCCGACAATGCGGGAAACGCCGATGCCATAGCAGCCCATTTCCATGACCTGGTCCTTGCCCTGTTCGTCGAGGAAGGTGCATTTCAGCGCTGCCGCGTATTTGGTGCGCAACTGGAATATGTGGCCGACCTCGATGCCGCGACACAGTTCGAGCGCGCCCTTGCCATCGGGCGACGGGTCGCCCTCGACCACGTTGCGGATGTCGGCCACGGTCCCGGGTTGCGGCAGGTCACGGCCGAAATTGACGCCGGTGAGGTGATAGCCTTCTTCGTTGGCGCCGCAGACGCAATCGCTCATGGCGGCGACGCTGCGATCGGCGACGACCCGGCCGGAAAAGCCTACCGCGCCGATATAGCCTGGCTTGCAGCCGAGCGTGGCGATGATTTCCTCGTCGCGGGCGAAGCGGAAATCCCCAACTGTCTTCTGTGCCTTTATTTCGTTCAGTTCATGGTCGCCGCGCAGCAGCAGCAGGACAAATTCGCTGCCGCCTTCCCGTTCAGCCATCACGGCGATGGCCTTGACGGTCTGCGTCAGGGGCAGGCCAAGGAAGGCTGCCACGTCTTCGCATCGGGTCTTGTTCGGCGTGGCCTTTTTCTCCATTGTTGCCGTGCCACCAGAGCCGACTTTCCGGGGAGTCACGGCTTCTGCCAACTCCACATTCGCCGCATAGTCCGAGGCCGGGCAGAAGGCGATCGCGTCTTCGCCCGAGTCGGCCAGGACATGGAATTCGTGCGAGCCGGTGCCGCCGATGGCACCGGTATCCGCCGCTACGGCCCGGAACTGCAAACCCAGGCGAGTGAAGATGCGGCTGTAGGTGTCGAACATGTTGCGGTATTCGCGCTCCAGGTCGGCATACGAGGTGTGGAAGGAATAGCCGTCCTTCATGAGGAACTCGCGGCCGCGCATGACGCCGAAGCGCGGACGGATCTCGTCGCGGAACTTGGTCTGGATCTGGTAGAAGTGACGTGGTAACTGGCGATAGCTGCGGATGTCGCGGCGCACCACGTCGGTGATGACCTCTTCGTGGGTAGGGCCGATCACGAAATCGCGCTGGTGGCGGTCCTTGAAGCGCAGCAACTCCGGGCCGTACATCGGACCGCGTCCGGATTCTTCCCACAATTCAAAAGGTTGCACTGCCGGCATGAGCAGCTCGATGGCACCGGCGCGATCCATTTCCTCGCGCACGATATTCTCGACCTTGCGCAATACGCGCAGCCCCATCGGCATCCAGGTGTAGATCCCGCCGGCCAGGCGGCGGATCAGGCCGGCGCGCAGCATCAACTGGTGGCTGATGATTTCGGCGTCGGAGGGAGCTTCCTTGAGGGTGGCGATGAAGAACTGGCTGGCGCGCATGGCTATAGGCTGGAATCCGGGAAGCGCGCATTTTACCTGTGGCCGTGAATTTACAGAGGTGGCAGATGCGGCTTTCCAGCGGCGCGCGATTGTGAAAGAATGGACCCCAATCAATCATTGGAATAAGCATCATGCTCGATCGTGAAGGCTTTCGCCCGAACGTCGGCATCATCCTGGTCAACAGTCGCAACGAGGTGTTTTGGGGCAAGCGAATCCGCGAACATTCCTGGCAGTTCCCGCAAGGCGGCATCAAGAAGGGCGAAACGCCCGAGCAGGCGATGCTCCGCGAACTGGAGGAGGAAACCGGCCTCAAGCCCGAACATGTGCGGATCATCGGCCGCACGCGCGACTGGATGCGCTATGAGGTGCCGAAGCACTGGATTCGCCGCGAATGGCGCAGTACCTACCGGGGGCAGAAACAGATCTGGTTTCTGCTGCGTCTGGTCGGCCGCGACAGCGACGTCTGCCTGCGCGCCAGCGAACATCCGGAATTCGATGCCTGGCGCTGGAACAGCTACTGGGTACCGCTGGGCAACGTGATCGAGTTCAAGCGCGGCGTTTATGAGGCGGCACTGCTCGAGCTGGCGCGCCTGCTGTTCGTTCATCCCGACGAGCGAATGCCGCGCTGGGAACCCGGCTCGACGGACGATGCGAAATGAGGCACTGGTTCGCCCTCGTTCTGGCGGGAGTGGCGGCATGTGTCTTTGCGCAGACGCCGAGTGTCCTCGGCGACGGCCGCACGGGACATAGTGCCGGGCGCGATGACGGCAAGTATCAGGAAGATGAACCCGTGCAGGAGTTGAAGGACGTTGAACCGCCGGCCCTTCCCAAGCAGGAAAATCTGCGTGAGTTTTATGTCAGCGCCGCGACCACCAACAAATATTTCATTGACGCCAGTACGCTTGCCGCAGGCGCAGACGGCATTGTGCGCTACGTGCTGGTCGTCCAGACTTCAGGTGGTGCCACCAACGTGAGTTTCGAGGGCATCAACTGCAAGGATCGCAGCTGGAAGCATTACGCCACCGGTCGCAGCGACAGCACATGGGTGAAGTCACGCGCCACTCGAGCCGAGTGGCGGCCCATCGAAAACAAGCCCGTCAATCGACACCACGCTGCTTTGAGCCGCGACTTGTTTTGCCCGGACGGCATCCCCATTCACACCGCTGACGAGGGGCGCGATGCCCTGCGTTTGGGCAAGCATCCCCGTTCAAATTGACAACAGGGATATCTCAATGATCAATGCCCTCATCCCGGAATTCGACAAGGCGCTTCGTGCCGTGTTTGCCGCCGCTCCGACCCGCCGTCCGATGCCCGGCACGGACCTGCCCGAGGCCGAGATGAACGAGGACGAGAAGCGCCACGTTGCCGCGTTGATGCGGGTCAACCACTGCGGCGAAATCTGCGCTCAGGCGCTGTATCAGGGTCAGGCATTGAGCTCGCGCGATCCGGCAGTCAGGCGCGAACTGGAGCAGGCCGCGTGGGAAGAAACCGAGCACCTGAACTGGACAGAACGTCGCATCGCCGAACTCGGCGGGCACAAGAGCCTTTTCAATCCCTTGTGGTATGCCGGTTCGCTGGCGATTGGACTGTTCGCCGGGAAATGTGGCGATGCATGGAGCCTGGGCTTTCTGGCCGAGACCGAGCGTCAGGTCGAGGGACACCTCGAGAGCCACAAAACCAGCCTGCCGGCGCAGGATCGCAGGTCATGGGAAGTTCTCGAGCAAATGAAAACCGACGAGATGCGCCACGCGGAAACCGCCCGTTACCATGGCGCGCGGGAACTGCCGGCGCCTGTCAAATTGGCCATGAAACTTTCGTCGAAGCTAATGACCCGGCTTTCCTACGTCGCCTGACGAACGTCAGCAATCTCGAAGGTGTGGCTGATCTCGGCAGTCTTGCCGAGCATGATCGAAGCCGAGCAGTATTTCTCGGCGGATAGCTTGACGGCGCGCTCGACAACTTCGGGCTTCAGATTCTTCCCGGTGACCACAAAGTGCATGTTGATCCTGGTGAATACCTTCGGGTCCGTCTCTGCGCGCTCGGCCTGAAGCTTCACTTCGCATCCACTGACCTCGTGACGGCCGCGTTGCAGAATCAGGACAATGTCGAAGGCCGTGCAACCTCCCGTGCCTGCCAACACCAGTTCCATGGGGCGTGGTGCCAGATTGCGCCCGCCCGCTTCGGGCGCGCCGTCCATGCATATCAAATGCCCGCTGCCGGTCTCGGCAACAAAGCTCATTCCCTCGTGCCAGCGTACTGTGCAGTCCATGCCATTCACTCCCTGAAGCGATGGCCCGCATTCTAGCGGCGGGACTCAAGATTCGATATCGCATTGCATCATACGGAGCCGATTTGAGGTCGACTGCGGTTCATCGGCGATCAAAATAGAGGGAACTAATTGTGGAATATTCCAGGTTTATATTTTTATAACCAATAAAATCAAATACATTAAGATTTAACAATCTTGCTTGTAAAAACTTTATTTCGCAACGCACAAAACTCTTGCGTTGCAGCAATCGCTATGCAAAAATTTCTTTGGTTTGACGCGGGCTGACGCAATCAGGAAATCAGGGAATCCCGTCGTTTGACCAATGTCTCCTCCACCCTCCTCCATTGGAGTGGTTTTAAGCGCAACCTCATCCAGGTTGCGTTTTTTTATGGTGCGCCCGGCAGGGCGCACTCACTTGGAGGTGGAAGTCCTCTA
>CAZYTN010000211.1:0-4317 GCA_964650115.1 uncultured Sulfuritalea sp. | reverse complement strand
CGGCGGGCGCACCCTCGGCATTCCGGCGCTGGGACAACTGGTCAAGCAGGGCGCTCAAGCACCGCTCGCAGACGCCTGGGCGAGCATCTACTGCGAACTGGTGAAACAAGTGCTGCGGCATGCTGCCGGGGGGCATGTGATCATCGGCGTGCTCAGGCTGTTCGGCTTCAACGTGTTCCGCAACACCTACAAGCCGCTTCTGGCCGAGTCGGTAGTTGAGTTCTGGAATCGCTACTACTACTACTTCAAGGAACTCATGGTGACTTTCTTCTTCCTGCCGACCTATGCCGCCCTGGGAAGAAGACTGGGCCAGTGGCCGAAGCTGCGCCTGTTTGCCGCCGTTTTTGCCGCCGCCTTTGTCGGCAACGCCTATTACCACCTCATCAGGGTCAGCGAAAGGATGGCAGAGGGGCGGGTTCTCGAAGAACTGTTCGTGCAACGCTCGCGAATTTTTTACTGTTTTCTGCTCGCCTTGGGGATATTCGTGTCCATGCTCCGGCAGCAGCGTCTCAGGGGACAGCCGCCCGCATCCGGCACGGCGAATCGGGTTCTGCGGATAGCCGGGGTGTGGACATTCTTTTCCCTGATTTTCATCTGGAACGTCAGAGGGCGCGCGACCTTCGGCAACCGGGTGGATTTTTTCCTGGGCATGTTTGGCCTGGCATGAGCCCACGGGTTTAAGTAAAACATCCGGATGCCATGCGCCGGCTACCCTCGCGCCCTTTCTTCTCGTTCCGCCTTGTCAGGATCCGCATATTTATGCTTTAATGCGTTTATGCGTACCACGATTGACCTCTCCGACGACCTGTTCCGCCGCGCCAAGGCGGAAGCGGCTCTGCGCGGGCGCAAGTTGAAGGATCTGGTCGAGGACGGTCTGCGCCGGGTGCTGGACCAGCCTGAATCGCCGGCTGCCGTGCCGCCTCCGGCTTCGCTGCATGACCTGATGCAGGATTGCTGCGGCGTTGCGGAACCGACTCCGCCCGATTATTCGGTTAATCCAACGCATCTGGATGGCTTCGGCCGTTAAATGCATGCAACGTGGCGTATTGCTTGATACCGGGCCTCTTGTTGCCTATTTCTGTCCCACGGATCGTTTTCACGCCTGGGCGGTTAGCCAGTTTTCGTCATTCGTTGCCCCCGTGACGACCTGCGAGCCGGTGCTGGCGGAGAGCTGCTTTCTTCTGGCGCGTGCCGGGGTGCCGCCGACGCGGGTACTGAACAAACTGGCACAGGGCGTGTTCCGCATCGGGCTCGGCATAGAGCGGGACGCCGCGGCGATTGCGGCCCTGATGCAGCGCTACGCAGACCTGCCGATGTCGCTCGCCGACGCCTGCATGGTGCGCTTGGCCGAGACTCAGCCCGGCCCGCTGTGTACATTGGATCGCGAATTCCACGTCTACCGTCGTCAGGGTCGCCATCCCCTGGACTTGATCATGCCGGACGAGATTTGATGCTCAGGCCAGACTACTGAACCCTATGCTATCCCCCACTCCAGAGGCAATGAGCCGCGACGAAAAACGCGCGGGCGGCGCTCTCGCCTCGATTTTCGCATTGCGCATGCTCGGCCTGTTCCTGATCCTGCCGGTGTTTGCCATTCACGCCCAGACCATTCCCGGCGGCGACGACATGACGCTGGTCGGCATCGCGCTGGGAGCCTATGGCCTGACGCAGGCGATGTTCCAGATTCCTTTTGGCATGGCGTCCGACGCCTTCGGTCGCAAGAAGGTGATCGTCATCGGCCTGCTGCTGTTC
This sequence comes from uncultured Sulfuritalea sp., assembly GCA_964650115.1. GTDB lineage: Bacteria > Pseudomonadota > Gammaproteobacteria > Burkholderiales > Rhodocyclaceae > Sulfuritalea. Next base: position 2,565 of record CAZYTN010000211.1, on the reverse strand, counting down.
GCCGTCGGCTCGGCGGTGGCGGCACTGTCGACGGACATCTGGTGGGCCATCATCGGCCGCGTGCTGCAGGGCGCCGGGGCGATTTCGGCGGCTGTCACGGCCCTGGCGGCGGACTTGACGCGCGAGCAGCATCGCACCAAGGTCATGGCCATGATCGGTTCCTCGATCGGGCTGGTGTTCGCCATCTCGCTGGTCGCCGCACCGGCGCTGTATGCGGCGATCGGCATGGACGGGCTGTTCTGGATGACGGCGATCCTGGCGCTCGCCGCGATCGGCCTGGTGACCCATGTCGTGCCGCCGGCGCCGCCGCCGCCGCAGGGGCCGAGGCCGCCGTTTCGCGACGTGCTGTTCGACAGCCGGCTGCTGCGCCTCAACTTCGGCATCTTCACCCTGCACATGGTGCAGATGGCGATGTTCGTGGTGGTCCCCGGTCTGCTGCTGCGTTATGGCGATCTGCCGCTGGCGTCGCACTGGAAGGTCTATCTGCCGGCGGTACTGGCATCCTTCGTCCTGATGGTGCCGGCGATAATTTATGCGGAAAAGCGCAACCGGGTGAAACCGGTGTTCGTTTTTGCCATTGCCCTGCTGGTCGCCACCTTGCTGGCGATGTGGCTCGGCAGCACGAATTTCGTCGTGGTCGCGGGCGGCCTGCTGAGTTTCTTCGTCGCCTTCAACATTCTCGAAGCCATGTTGCCCTCGCTGATTTCGCGCATTGCGCATCCGAACGCCAAGGGTGCGGCGCTGGGCGTCTACAACACGACGCAGGCCTTCGGCCTGTTTCTCGGCGGCGCCCTGGGCGGCTGGCTGGTGAAGAATTACGATGCGGGCGCGGTGTTCATGGGCGGTAGCGTGATGTGCGCGCTATGGCTGGTCGCGGCGGTCACCATGCCGGCGGTGCCGGTGCGGCGGGGGGCGGCGACAGCGCCGCCTGCACATGGCATACTTGAAACCAAATCCTAAGGAGAATTTCACATGGCGTCTGTCAATAAAGTCATCATCATCGGCAATCTGGGCCGCGATCCGGAAGTGCGTTACACACCGGATGGTGCGTCGGTCACCAACGTCACGATCGCCACCACCGACACCTGGAAGGACAAGGCGACGGGTGAAAAGAAGGAAGCCACGGAATGGCATCGCGTGGTGTTCTTCGGCAAACTGGCCGAGATCGCCGGCCAGTACCTGAAGAAGGGGCGGCAGGTGTATGTCGAAGGGGCATTGCGCACCCGCAAGTGGCAGGACAAGGAAGGCCAGGAGCGCTACACCACCGAGATTGTCGCCAACGAGATGAAAATGCTCGGTTCGCGCGAAGGCATGGGCGACGCACCGCCGCGCGAAAGCGGTGCCGGCACGGGTGCCGCTGCCGGCGGCAATCGCCCGGCGGCAGCGCCGCAGCCGGCCGGCGCCAACTTCAATGACTTCGAGGACGACATTCCCTTCTAGCCGACCGGCAGGCTGATGCTGCAAGGATTGCCGAGGGGTCCGGCCGCTCTTTCATCGACGGCTGCCGGCAGTTCTCCAGGATGTTCTCCAAGCCGTCCAGCCAAGCGAGCATGTCCGAAAAACTCAAACTCCTTTCCTGGCGCGACATCGTGTTTGTCGCGCTGCCTTCGCTGCTGCTTGCGATCGGCGCGTTCTGGCTGGCGGCGCAATACGTCAAGCCGGCGCCGCCGAGCCGATTGACCATCAGCACCGGCGGCGAAGGGGGCGCGTACCAGATTTTTGCCGCCCGCTACAAGGATGTACTGGCGCGCTACGGCATCACGCTGGTGGAGAAGCCGTCGGCCGGTTCGACGGAGAACATGGAGCGCTTGCGCGACCGCGGGTTCGAAGTCGATGCCGCCCTTATCCAGGGCGGTACGGCGCGTGCGCGCGAAGACGACGAACTGGTTTCGCTGGGCGACTTCTATTACGAACCGCTGTGGATTTTCTATCGGGAGTCGGCCGTGCGCGGCGGCGACAAGCTGCTCGACCTCAAGGGCAAGCGGCTGGCAGTCGGCGGTGTAGGCAGCGGTACGCATCGTCTGGCCATGGAACTGCTGGCTGCCAACGGGATTGATGCGACGAACACGAAGTTGATCGAAGCGGGTGGTATCGGTCTGGTCGAGCGTCTGCAGAAGAATGAAGTCGATGTCGTGTTCGTCGTCGGGCCGACGCAGGCAGCACTGGTGTGGTCGCTGCTCTACACGCCGGGCGTGCGCCTGATGAACCTGATTCATGCCGAGGCCTACACCCGGCGCTTTCCCTACTTGGCGCGGCTAGCGTTGCCGCGCGGCGCCATCGATCTGGCGCAGGACATTCCACCGCATGATGTTCATTTGGTATCGCCGATGGCGACCCTGCTGGTGCGCGAGGACACGCATCCGGCCTTGATCGGCTTGCTGATGCAGGCGGCGAGCGAAGTCCATGGCGTACCCGGCGTGTTCCAGAAGCCCGGCGAGTTTCCGCGTGCCGGGCACGGCGATTTTCCTCTTGCGACGGAAGCCGAGCGCTATTACAAATCCGGCAAGCCTTTCCTGCAGCGCTACCTGCCGTTCTGGGCGGCCACCTTGATCGACCGCATGGTGG
>CAZYTN010000210.1:0-4328 GCA_964650115.1 uncultured Sulfuritalea sp. | reverse complement strand
GTTGTTATTCGATGACCTTGGCAACGACACCGGCGCCGACGGTACGACCGCCCTCACGGATGGCGAAACGCAGACCTTCTTCCATCGCGATCGGCGCAATCAGCTTCACCGTCATCGCAATGTTGTCGCCCGGCATGACCATTTCCGTCCCGGCCGGCAGTTCAATGCTGCCCGTGACGTCGGTGGTGCGAAAGTAGAACTGCGGACGGTAGCCGTTGAAGAACGGCGTGTGACGCCCGCCTTCGTCCTTCGACAGGATGTACACTTCCGACGTGAAGTGCGTGTGCGGGGTGATGCTGCCCGGCTTGGCCAGCACCTGACCACGCTCGACTTCTTCACGCTTGGTGCCACGCAGCAGCACGCCGACGTTGTCACCGGCCTGGCCCTGATCCAGCAGCTTCCGGAACATTTCCACGCCGGTGCAGATGGTCTTGGTGGTCGGGCGGATGCCGATGATTTCAATTTCTTCGCCCACCTTGACGATGCCGCGCTCGACGCGACCGGTCACCACGGTGCCGCGACCGGAAATCGAGAAGACGTCTTCGATGGGCATCAGGAAGGGCTTGTCGATGGCGCGCTCGGGCGTCGGGATGTAGCTGTCCAGCGCGTCGGCGAGCGCCATGATGGCGACTTCGCCCAGTTCGCCCTTGTCGCCTTCGAGGGCTTTCAGGGCGGAGCCCTTGATGATCGGGATGTCGTCGCCGGGAAAGTCGTACTTGCTGAGCAGTTCGCGCAGTTCCATTTCAACGAGTTCGAGCAGTTCGGCATCATCGACCATGTCGCACTTGTTCATGAACACGACCATGTAGGGTACGCCGACCTGGCGCGCCAGCAGGATGTGCTCGCGGGTCTGCGGCATGGGACCGTCGGCGGCGGAACAGACCAGGATGGCGCCGTCCATCTGCGCCGCGCCGGTAATCATGTTCTTGACGTAGTCGGCGTGTCCCGGGCAATCCACGTGCGCGTAATGACGCGTCTTCGTTTCGTACTCGACGTGCGCGGTGTTGATGGTGATGCCGCGGGCTTTCTCTTCCGGCGCCGCGTCAATCTGGTCGTAGGCTTTCGCCTCGCCACCAAACTTCGCCGCCAGCACCGATGTCATCGCCGCCGTCAACGTCGTCTTGCCATGGTCTACGTGACCAATCGTCCCCACGTTTACGTGCGGCTTCGTCCGCTCAAATTTCGCTTTCGCCATGTCTGCTTTCCTTAAAGAACGATGGTTAGTCGATCACTTCTTGTTGATAACGGCTTCGGCGACATTCTTCGGCGCCTCGGTGTAATGCTTGAATTCCATCGAATACGTGGCGCGCCCTTGTGACAGCGAGCGGAGCTGGGTGGAGTAACCGAACATTTCCGCAAGCGGTACTTCGGCCTTGATCAGCTTGATGCCACCGACCTGATCTTCCATACCATGGACGATGCCGCGACGGCCGGACAGATCGCCCATGACGTTGCCCATGTAGTCTTCCGGGGTTTCCACCTCGACCGCCATCATCGGTTCCAGCAATACGGGGCTGGCCTTGCGCATGGCGTCCTTGAAAGCCATGGATGCCGCCATCTTGAACGCGTTTTCGTTGGAATCGACATCATGGTAGGAGCCGTCAAACAGCGTGACCTTGACATCGACCACGGGAAAACCGGCCAGCACGCCATTCGGCAGCGTGTCAATAAGACCCTTCTCCACAGCCGGAATGAATTCGCGTGGCACGGAACCACCCTTGATCATGTCGACGAACTCGAAGCCCTTGCCAGCCTCGTTTGGCTCAAGTTTGATCCAGACGTGTCCATACTGACCACGACCGCCGGACTGCTTGACAAACTTCCCTTCCTGCTCGACCGACTTGCGCACGGCTTCGCGATACGCTACCTGAGGCGCACCGACGTTTGCCTCGACGCCGAATTCGCGTTTCATGCGATCGACGAGAATTTCGAGATGGAGCTCACCCATGCCGGAAATGATGGTCTGGCCCGACTCTTCGTCGGTTCGCACGCGAAAAGAAGGGTCTTCCTGCGCCAGGCGATTGAGGGCGATACCCATTTTCTCTTGGTCAGCCTTGGTCTTCGGCTCCACGGCAACGTGAATCACCGGCTCCGGGAACACCATGCGCTCGAGCGTAATGACATGAGCCGGGTCGCACAGGGTCTCGCCCGTGGTCGCCTCCTTAAGGCCAACGGCAGCAGCAATATCGCCGGCAAACACTTCCTTGATTTCCTCGCGCTGATTGGCGTGCATCTGCAGGATTCGGCCAAGGCGCTCCTTGCGACCCTTGATCGGATTGAAAATAGTGTCGCCAGTTTTTACGGTTCCCGAATAGACGCGGAAGAAGGTCAGTTGTCCGACGTAGGGGTCGGTCATGATCTTGAACGCGAGAGCAGCAAAGGGGTCGGTATCGTTCGCACCCCGGTGGCCCTCGGTTTCATTCTCGAGGATGCCATCGACCGGCGGAATGTCGGTCGGCGCAGGCAGATACTCGATGACGGCATCCAACATGGCCTGCACACCCTTGTTCTTGAAGGCGGAGCCACAAAGCATCGGTACGATCTCGGCACTGAGAGTGCGGGAACGCAGACCGGCCTTGATTTCGGCCTCGGTCAGTTCACCGGTCTCAAGGTACTTGTTCATCAGCTCCTCGGTGGCCTCGGCAGCCGCCTCCAGCATCTTTTCACGCCATTCCTCGGCCTTGGCCTGAAGCTCGACAGGAATCTCTCCGTATTCAAACTTGATGCCCTGGCTCGCCTCGTCCCAGATGATGGACTTCATTTTGACCAGATCCACGACGCCTTCGAACTTCTCTTCGGCACCGATCGGAATCTGCAGCGGAATGGGATTCGCCTTGAGGCGCAGACGCATCTGGTCGTGCACCTTGAAAAAATCGGCGCCCTGGCGATCCATCTTGTTGACAAAGGCGAGACGCGGCACACCGTAGCGATTGGCTTGACGCCAGACGGTTTCTGACTGCGGCTGAACGCCGCCGACAGCGCAATAGACCATGCAAGCGCCATCCAGCACGCGCATCGACCGCTCGACTTCAATGGTGAAGTCGACGTGCCCGGGCGTATCGATGATATTGACGCGATGCTCGGGAAAATTCTGGCCCATACCCTTCCAGAAGCAGGTGGTTGCCGCCGAGGTGATCGTGATACCGCGCTCTTGCTCCTGCTCCATCCAGTCCATCGTGGCTGCGCCGTCATGGACTTCGCCAATCTTGTGATTCACCCCAGTGTAGAACAGAATACGCTCGGTGGTGGTGGTCTTGCCGGCGTCAATATGTGCCGAAATACCAATGTTGCGATAGCGCTCGATGGGAGTCTTGCGGGCCACTTGATTTACCTGCCTTATCTAAACCAAACCGCCATGACGCCTCGTTTCACAAAGCGACAGGGCGGCGGACAAAAACACGAAAGCCTCGCCGGACGTCCGGCGAGGCGCGATACTACTTAAAAACGGAAGTGCGAGAAGGCCTTGTTGGCTTCCGCCATACGGTGAACTTCTTCGCGCTTCTTCATCGCCGCACCGCGCCCTTCGGACGCTTCAAGCAACTCGGCGGCAAGGCGCTGCCCCATTGACTTCTCGCTACGCTTGCGCGCCGCTTCGCGCAGCCAGCGCATGGACAAGGCCATGCGACGGGAGGGCCGAACCTCAACCGGGACCTGGTAGTTGGCGCCACCGACCCGACGGCTCTTGACCTCCACCAGGGGCTTGACGTTATTCACAGCCAAAGTGAAGACCTCCAGCGGATCCTTGCCACTCTTCGACTGAATTTGCGAGAAGGCGCCATAGATGATGCGCTCGGCAACCGATTTCTTGCCGCTGGCCATCAGCACATTGACGAACTTCGAAAGATCGACGCTGCCGAATTTCGGATCGGGCAGAATGTCACGTTTGGGGACTTCACGACGACGGGGCATGGTATCTCCTTAAACCCTGATCAGGCAGCCTTGGGCCGCTTGGCGCCGTACTTGGAACGGCTCTGCTTGCGGTCCTTTACCCCTTGGGTATCCAGACTGCCGCGCACAATGTGGTAGCGCACACCCGGCAGATCCTTGACTCGACCACCGCGAATGAGTACTACCGAGTGCTCCTGGAGGTTGTGGCCTTCGCCGCCGATGTAGGAAATAACCTCGAATCCATTGGTCAGCCGCACTTTCGCGACCTTCCGTAGTGCTGAGTTCGGCTTCTTCGGAGTGGTTGTATATACGCGAGTGCAGACACCGCGCCGAGCCGGGCTGTTGCCGAGTGCCGGCACCTTGCTTTTCGACTGCGGCGCCTGACGACCTTTGCGCACGAGTTGGTTAATGGTAGGCATTTATATGTCCTGAATGCTGTG
>CAZYTN010000209.1:0-4332 GCA_964650115.1 uncultured Sulfuritalea sp. | reverse complement strand
GTGCGCCGATGGCATAGCTGATCAGCAGCGACACCCACTGTATCCGCGCCGTGAACGCAAACACGGCGGCGGCGACGACGCTCAGGGCGCCGCCGACCAATGACATAACAATAATCCAGGAAAGAACTGACATGGGCGCGGAATTATAGGGTGTTATTCCGGTTCGCAATAGAAGCGAGACGCGAAGACAAGCCGCAGACAGTGCTGTAGCACGGCAAGGCGCAGTCGACAAAGTATCGGTTCTATTGCAAACCGGAATTATTCCAGCCAGATCAGGCTGGCCATGCGTCCGGTAACGCCGTCGCGGCGGAAGGAAAAGCAGGTCTGCGCAGCGTTGACCGTACAGAAGTCGGCGCCGGCGACACGGCGAATTCCAAGTGAATGCAAGCGCCGGCGCGCCAAGCGGTAGATGTCGCACAGCCATTTTCCGCCAGCGGCAGTAAAGGCATCCGCCGCTGCAGCATCGCCAGCGATAAACAGTTCGCGCACCTCGCCGCCGACCTCGAAGGCCCGCGCACCGATCGCCGGCCCGAGCCAGGCCATCAGTCGCTCGCCCGGCTCGCCCATCGTCGCCACCGTCGCCTCGATCACGCCGGCGGCCAGGCCGCGCCAGCCGGCGTGGGCGATTGCGACCACCGTGGCGCGCTCGTCGCACAGCAGCACCGGCAGGCAGTCGGCCGTCAGCACCGCGCAGACCACGCCGCGTTGCCGCGTAAAACTGGCGTCGGCCTGTACGCCGGGCAAGGCCCGCGCGGCATCGACGCAGCGCGTACCGTGTACCTGGCTCAGCCACAGGGGCTCGGCCGGCAGTTCGCGCCGCAGCGAGGCGCGATTGGCCGCCACGGCCAGCGGATCGTCGCCGACGTGATCGCCGAGGTTGAATCCTTGCCACGGCGGCGCACTCACCCCGCCACAACGCGTCGTCGACAAGGCACGCACGCCGGCCGGCGCAGGCCAGTCGGGCAGGATAAAGCTACTCACGCAGCGTTTCCAGCAGTTGCGCGAAATCGGCCGGCAAGGGCGATTCCCACGCCATCTCTGCCCCCGTTGCCGGATGGCGCAGGGCCAGGCGCCGGGCATGCAGCGCCTGGCGCGGGAATGCATCGAGGCGGGCATCGCCGCTCTTTGCCTTGCCGTACACCGGATCGCCGGCCAGCGGATGCTTGATCGATGCCAGATGGACCCTTATCTGGTGGGTGCGCCCCGTCTCCAGCCGGCATTCGAGCAAAGTGGCCTTGGCGAAGCGCTCGAGCACCGCGTAATGCGTGCGGGCTTCCTTGCCGCCGGCGCGGACTATGGCCATTTTCGTGCGCTGCACGGCATGGCGCCCGAGCGGAGCATCGACCGTGCCGTCGCGCTCGACCGTGCCCAGCGCCAGGGCAAGATAGTGGCGCTGGACCGAACGCGCCTGCATCTGGCGCACCAGGTCGGTCTGCGCCGTCAGCGTCTTCGCCACCACCAGCAGGCCGCTGGTGTCCTTGTCCAGTCGATGCACGATGCCGGCACGGGGAATGCCCGCCAGTTGCGGCGCATGATGCAGCAGCGCATTGAGCAGGGTACCCGAGGCGTTGCCATTGCCCGGATGGACCACCAGTCCGGCCGGCTTGTCGATCACGATCAGTTCGTCATCCTCGAACATCACGTGCAGCGCAATGTCCTCAGCCGCGTCGGCAAGAATCGGCGCCGACACCGCGGCGAGATGCGCGGCAAAATTCGCGGCGAAGTCGATCCGCTCGCCACCATATACCTTGCGCTTGGACTCGGCCGCAACGCCGTCGAGGCGAATCAGGCCGTCCTTCAGCCAGCCTTGGAGACGGCTGCGCGAGTGCTGCGGAAACAGCCTGGCCAATGTCGCGTCGAGGCGCCAGCCGGCACAATCGGCAGGCACTGCAACGCTCAGGGGCGGCGCAGGGCTTGGGCTATAATCGGCCGGAAATTCGTGCGAGGTTTTCACCATGCGTAGTGTAGCGGCATTCCTGCGGGCGATCGCCCCCATCGTAGTCATTGGCGCCAGTCTCGGCACCGGCCTGCTGGGCGGTTGCGGCCTGCTGCCCGACCAGATCGACGAGACCTCCAGCTGGTCCGCCAACAAGCTCTATGCCGAAGCCAAGAGCGCCATGGCCGAAGGGGCATACGACAAGGCCATCAAGTATTTCGAGAAACTCGAAGCCCGCTTCCCCTTTGGCCGCTACGCGCAACAGGCGCAGCTTGAAGTCGCCTACGCGTATTTCCGGCAGAACGAAGCGGCATCGACGATCGCCGCCTGCGATCGCTTCATCCGCCTCCACCCCAATCACCCCAACGTCGACTACGCCTACTACCTCAAGGGCCTCGCCAACTTCAACGAGGATCTCGGCCTGATCGGCTACGTCAGCCAGCAGGATCTCACCGAGCGCGACCCCAAGGCGGCACGCGACTCCTTCGATGCCTTCAAGGTGCTGGTCGCCAAGTATCCCGAAAGCCGCTATGCGGCCGACGCCACGGCACGCATGAAATATCTGGTCAATGCCATGGCCTCGAATGAGGTGCATGTCGCCCGTTACTACATGAAGCGCGAAGCCTACGTTGCGGCGCTCAACCGCGCGCAAACCGCGCTCAAGACCTATCCTGATGCGCCGGCCAACGAAGAAGCCCTGTTCATCATGATCAAGGCCTACGATGCGCTCGGCATGGCTGATCTGCGCGACGACGCCGAGCGCGTGATGCGCAGGAACTTCCCCAAGAGCGAGTACTACGCGCGCGGCTTGAACCAGAAAGAGCCCTGGTGGAAGCTCTGGTAGATCGCTGAACCGCTATCCGGTCCGCCGCCGCACGCCGGCCGGGCAGGCCACACTCCGAGGAGAACCCGCATGCCCGTCGACATCCAGTCGCCATCCCTTTGCCTCGGCATCGTCGGCACCGGCGCCATGGGTCGCGGCATTGCCCAGATCGCCGCGCAGGCAGGTATCCGCGTATTGCTGTTCGACGCCCTGCACGGCGCCGCCACCAACGCCCGCGAAGCGGTGGTCGGCACCTTGGCGAAGCTGGCGGAAAAAGGCAGGATATCGGCCGACGCACTCACCGCTGCCTCGACCAAGCTCGAAGTCGTGCAGCGCCTCGACGAACTTGCTTCGGCACAGGTCATTGTCGAGGCCATCGTCGAAAACCTCGACGTCAAGAAAACCTTGTTCCAGCAACTGGAAGACATCATCACCGCCGACTGCATCCTCGCCACCAATACCTCGTCGCTGTCGGTAACCTCGATCGCCGCGGCCTGCAAGCGACCCGGGCGCGTCGGTGGCTTCCACTTCTTCAACCCCGTGCCGCTGATGAAAATCGTCGAAGTCATCGACGGCCTGCTCACCGACACCTGGGTCAGCGCGGCGCTGCTGGACCTGGGCCGACGCATGGGGCACACCGCCGTGCGCGCGAAGGATACGCCCGGATTCATCGTCAATCACGCCGGGCGCGGCTTCGTCACCGAAGCCCTGCGCGTCCTCGGTGAAGGCGTCGCCGATTTCCGCGAGATCGACTGCGTCATGCGCGAAGCCGCCGGCTTCCGCATGGGGCCGTTTGAACTCATGGATCTCACCGGTCTCGACGTCTCGCAGCCAGTGATGGAGTCGATCTACAACCAGTATTACCAGGAGCCGCGCTACCGCCCCTCGCCGATAGCGGCCCAGCGCCTCACCGGCGGCCTGCTCGGCCGCAAGAGCGGGCGCGGCTTTTATGACTACGCCGAAGGCAAGGCCGCCGCCATGCCCGTCGCCACCGTGCCCGTCGCAGCCGCGCCAACAGCCCTGCCCGGCCGCGTCTGGGTCAGCCAGACCCATCCCGAATGGGCCGACGTCCTGCGCGAAATTGCCGCCGCCGCCGGGGTCGCGGTCGAATCCGACTACATGCCCGGTAGCGATGCCCTGTGCATCGTCACCCCGCTCGGCGCCGACATCACCACCTGCTGCGTCGAACAGGGCCTCGACCCGCGCCACAGCGTCGGCATCGACTGCCTGTTCGGCATCACCGCGGGCAAGAGCACACGCCGCAGCGTGATGACCACGCCGCTGACCACGCCGGCCATGCGCGATGCGGCGCACGGCCTGTTCACCGCTGACGGCAGCGCCGTCAGCTTGATGCGCGACAGTGCGGGCTTCATCGCCCAGCGCATCGCCGCCTGCATTGTCAACATCGGCTGCGACATCGCCCAGCAACGCATCGCCAGCCCTGCCGACATCGACAGCGCGGTCAAGCTGGGTCTGGGCTACCCCAAGGGTCCGCTGGCGTTCGGCGATGCACTGGGTGCCAGAAACATGCTGGCGATCCTCGAAGCCATGCAGGATTTCTACGGCGACCCGC
>CAZYTN010000208.1:0-4337 GCA_964650115.1 uncultured Sulfuritalea sp. | reverse complement strand
TGGCGATGGCCAATGCCGACGTGGAGAAGAACATTGCCGACTCCAAGAACTGGGCGATGCAAGCTGGCGACATGTACAACCAGCGTTACAGCAAGCTTAGTCAGATCAATACCGGAAACGTCGGCAAAATGCAGGTTGCGTGGACGTTCTCCACTGGCGTGCTGCGCGGCCATGAGGGTTCGCCGCTGGTCATCGGCGACACGATGTTCATCCATTCGGCCTTCCCCAACAAGGTGTTCGCCGTCGACCTGAACACCAACAAGATCAAGTGGAAGTATGAGCCGAAGCAGGATCCGGCCGTTATCCCCCAGATGTGCTGCGACACAGTTAACCGTGGCGTCGCCTACGCCGAAGGCAAGGTTTTCCTGCAGCAGGCCGACTCGAACCTGGTCGCGCTCGATGCCAAGACCGGCAAGGAAGTCTGGAAGGTCAAGAACGGTGATCCGAAGCTCGGTGCCGTCAATACCAACGCCCCCCACGTCTTCAAGGACAAAGTTATAACAGGTATCTCGGGTGCCGAATGGGGCGTACGGGGTTTCCTCGCTGCCTACGACATCAAGACCGGCAAGCAGGTATGGAAAGGCTGGAGCGTCGGTCCCGACGCCGACATGCTGATCGACCCCGTCAAGACCACGACCTGGGCAGACGGCAAGGTGACGCCGGTCGGCCCCGATTCCTCGCTGAAGACCTGGAAGGGCGACCAGTGGAAGATCGGCGGCGGCTCGACCTGGGGCTGGTACAGCTACGACAAGGCGCTGAACGCCGTGTTCTACGGCACCGGCAACCCGTCCACCTGGAACCCGTCGCAGCGTCCTGGCGACAACAAGTGGTCGATGTCGATCTGGTCGCGTGACGTCGATACCGGCAAGGTCAATTGGGTCTACCAGATGACACCGTACGACGAGTGGGACTACGACGGCATCAACGAGATGATCCTGGCCGACATCAAGGTCAAGGGCAAGGACACCAAGGCTCTGGTGCACTTCGACCGCAACGGCTTCGCCTACACCCTGGACCGCACCAACGGCGCCCTCCTTGTCGCCGAGAAGTACGATCCGAAGGTCAACTGGGCGACGCACGTCGACATGAAGACCGGCCGGCCGCAGGTGGTCTCCAAGTACAGCACGGCGCAGAACGGTCCGGACAAGAACACCAAGGGCATATGTCCGGCGGCATTGGGCAGCAAGGACCAGCAACCCGCGTCGTTCGATCCGAAAACCGGTCTGTTCTACGTGCCGACCAACCACGTCTGCATGGACTATGAGCCGTTCAAGGTCGAGTACACTGCGGGTCAGCCGTACGTCGGCGCCACTCTGGCGATGTTCCCGGCGCCGGGCAGTCACGGCGGCATGGGCAACTTCATCACCTGGGATGCAGGAGCCGGCAAGATCGTCCAGAGCAAGCCGGAGAAGTTCTCGGTGTGGTCGGGTTCGCTCAATACCGCGGGCGGCATCTCCTGCTACGGCACACTCGAAGGCTACCTCAAGTGCGTCGATGCAAAGGACATCACCAAGGAACTGTACAAGTTCAAGACTCCGTCCGGCATCATCGGCAACGTGTTCACCTATGAGTTCAAGGGCAAGCAGTACATCGGCGTCTACTCCGGCATCGGTGGTTGGGCCGGCATCGGCATGGCCGCTGGCCTGGAGAAGGATTCCGACGGCCTGGGTGCGGTGGGCGGTTACAAGGAACTGGCCCAGTACACCGAACTCGGCGGCAGCCTGACGATCTTCGCCCTGCCCGGCCAGTGATTTTCGGCTAACAATGTTTGATCTTTAAGAATGGGACGGCACCCCGGCAGTGTTTGCTGGGGTGCCGTTTTTCTTTTCTGATCGATCACCATTCGTAGTAGCGGTTCCCGCGTTTTGGGTGTTACTCTTTTCCGTGCGCGGAATCGGGTCGCATCATGGCTGCGGGTTTGATCATTGATCGTCATGGGGGCAAAAACGCCTTTGGATGGAACTCCCTGTGACCCGGTAGACTCTAAAAGACATGGATATTATGAAAAAACTGTTGCCGCTCGCCGTCTTGGCAGGCGCTATGACTATGGTTTCACCGCTGGCCGGCGCCGCAGATTGGCCACCACCGCTGAAAGAACCTTTATACAAGGTTGTTGACGGCGTCAAGGTGGACCCTGACACCATGCAGGGTTTCCGCATATGGCGTCAGGCGGCCTGCGACCGTTGTCACGGCCCGGAGCAGCAAGGCTTGGTTGGTCCTTCGCTTTTGGCGAGCCTCAAGCAATTGACCTATCAGGAATTCGCTGTAACGGTCAGGGACGGGCGCCTCGAAAAGGGTATGCAAAGTTTCGGCACCAGTGAGGCGGTCATGAGAGATATCGCCAAGCTGTACGCCTACCTCAAGGGCCGATCCGATGGCGCGATCAAACGAGCGAAGGTTCAGGAACTGGGGTCAGAGTAATAGCCCGGCGAGTTTTCGCCTTCGGCCCAGCGTCGCCAGGACCCGATCAGGACAATTCATGGCCCCGGCAGTTCGGGGCATTTTTTTGGAGTTCCCCTTGCGCAAGCAGATTCGTTTTCTTCTGACCCTGGTGACTGCAGTCATCGGTTCCTTGTCGCTCAGCGGCAGCCTGGCCCAGACACCGACGACTGATGAGCGCACGACGTTCCGGGTCTGCCAGGATCCGAATAACCTGCCATTTTCAAATGTCGGCGGCGAAGGCTACGAAAACAAGATCGCCGAGTTGTTCGCCAAGGAACTCGGGCTGAAGCTGGAATATTATTCATTTCCGCAACGCATGGCGTTCATCCGCAACACGCTGCGCTCCAAACTGCCGGGCGAGAACTATCGCTGCGATATTGTTTTGGGGGTTCCGGCCGGTTACGATCAGGTTTCCGCGACCAAGTCCTACTACCGCTCGACTTATGCGCTGGTTTTCCCCAAGAAAGGACCGCTCGCCGACGTTCGGTCCGGCGATCAGTTCGTCGCCCTGCCGCCGGAGGTGCTGCGCAAGCTGCGCATCGGCTTGTTCGATCGTTCGCCCGCTTCCGAGTGGTTGGCGCGCCGCGGTCTGGTCGAGCAAGGCGTTCCTTATCGCATCCTCAATGCCAATCCCGACCAATATCCGGGCGAAATCATCGAAAAGGACCTTGCAGCGGGGAAGATCGATGTCGCTGTTGTCTGGGGGCCCATCGCGGGGTTTTTCGCCCGCCGCGTGAAAACTCCGGAACTCGTCGTCGTCCCGCTGAAATCGGAGCCGGGAGTAAAGTTCGACTTCGAGATGGCCATGGGCGTGCGCTACGGCGAGAAGCCCTGGAAGGAAGAAATCGAAAAGCTGCTGATCAAGAAGCAGCCAGAGATTCGTGCCATCCTTGCTTCATATAACGTGCCAATGATCGACGAAAATGGCCGCCTGCTCGGTAGCGCCGACAAGACGGAGCTGTTTGCCCGGCCAACCGATCCGGCGCCCTACCGCGTTGTCGACGGAAAGGTTGATAACAGCACTTTTCTCGGCTGGCGCATCTTTCATTCAAGCTGCGTCGGCTGTCATGGCACCGACGCCACCGGAACCGGTGTTGCACCGGACCTGACCAAGCGCATTAACGACATGCCGCGCAGCTCATTCATAGCGACCATACTTCAACGCTACAACGTAGTCATTCGCGAGGGCGAGGCGGCCAGCGAGTCGGTTTCGCGCGAGGCATTCATCGAGCAGATCCTGCAGGGCAAGGCTGGGCGAATCGCGATGCCCGTCTGGGATGGCGACCCCAACGTGGCGCCGAACGTCAACGACATCTATGCCTATCTCAGGGCACGCGCCGACGGTGCGCTTGGAACGGGGAGGCCGGGTCTCCTCGAAACCGGCTTCCGCTGATGCCTGGCGGCGCCGGAACATGCTCTTTTGTCTTTCTGCTTGGGGTCGTCGCCTTATCGTTTCCGGCGACAGTAACGGCCCAGGCGCTCGATCGTACCCATTTCATCCGACTTGCGGCCAGCCTCGTCAAGGTCGAGACACGCAACAACGGTGGCAGCTATTCGCTCGGCACGGCGGTCGCCATTGCGCCGGGCCGTGTCGTCACCAACTGCCATGTCACCCGCGACGCGTACCTGATAACGCTGGTCAAGGGCGCGCTGCGCTGGCCGGCGACCGCGCAGAGCGCCGATCTCGAACACGACCTTTGCGTTCTCGAGGCGCCGACACTCGAGGCGACGCCGGTGCGGATGGGCAGCGCCCGCGACCTGCATATCGGCCAACGGGTCGGCGCGATGGGCTTTACCGGCGGTATCGAAATGGCATTCCGTGACGGCACGGTCGGCGCCCTGCATCGTCTCGACGGCAGCAAGGTCATCCAGAGTACCACCGCGTTTACTTCAGG
>CAZYTN010000207.1:0-4361 GCA_964650115.1 uncultured Sulfuritalea sp. | reverse complement strand
TGCGGGATCAGGTTGATCGAGAAGCGGCGGCCCTTGACGCGGTTGGTGGTGAGCGAGACGCCATCGACCACGATCGAGCCCTTGCGCGCAATGTACTTCGCCAGGCCCTTCGGCGCCTTGATCACCAGCTCATGCGATTCGCCGATCGGTTCGAACTTCTCGACCTCGCCGACGCCATCGACGTGGCCGGAGACGAGGTGGCCGCCGATGAAGTCCGACAGGCGCATGGCCTTCTCGAGATTCACTTCGCCGCCCGCCGCATCGAGTCCGACGGTGCAGTCGAGGGTCTCGCGCGAGACATCGACCTGGTAGCTGTTCTTCTTCTTCGCGATCACCGTCAGGCAGACGCCGCCATGGGCGATCGAGTCGCCCAGCGCGACATCGGCGAGTTTGAGGCCGGGGGCTTCGACGGTGAGGCGCAGGCCTTTTTCCAGCGGCTGGGCGTGGCTGATTTTGCCGACGGCAGTGATGATGCCTGTGAACATGGAAGCTCCGAAGTGATGTTTTAGCGCAGGACGCGTTCAAGGGTCGGCAGGAACTTCTCGGCGTTCTGGAAACCGATGACGCGCAGGTCGACCAGCTCGCGGCCGCCGGCGTCAAAAAAGATGATGCCGGGCGGCCCGAACAGGCCGAAGCGCTTGAGCAGCGCGGCATCGGCTGCGCTGTTGGCGGTGACGTCAGCCTGCAACAGTACGAGCTGTTTCATGCGCGCGGCGACCTTGGGATCGGCGAAGGTGAAACGCTCCATTTCCTTGCAGCTGACACACCAGTCGGCATAGAAGTCCAGCATCACCGGCTTGCCGGCGGCCTTCGCTGCGGCGAGGCGGGCATCCAGTTGTTCGACCGTTGCGACGCGCTCGAAAGTCGGTGCTGGCGCCTCGGCGGCCATGCCGCCGTGCAGGAAGCCCAGCGGCTGCAGTGGATCCTTCGCGCCGCCCAGCATGCCTATCAACATCGCCGCGCCGCCCAGCAGCAGGATCACGCCGAGTCCCTTGCCCAGCCGTTGCCAGCCCTTGGCCTGCGGCGGCAAGGGGTCCAGCGCGTGCAGGTAGATCGCCGGAACCACCAGCAGCAGCGCCCAGCCGAGCATCTGCAGCCACAGTGGGATGACCGAAGAGACCAGCCACAGTGCGGTGGCCAGCATGATCACGCCGAAGAACTTCTTGATGCCTTCCATCCACGGCCCGGATTTCGGCAGCAGCGAGCGCGAGAAGGCGCCCACCAGCAATAGCGGCGCCCCCATGCCGAGCGACATGGCGAACAGTGCGCTTCCGCCCAGCACGGCATTACCGGTTTGAGCGATGTACAGCAGCGCGCCGGCCAGCGGCGCGGCGACGCAGGGGCCGACGATCAGGGCCGACAGTGCGCCCATCAGCGCGATTGCGGGCAGCGAGCCGCCCTGGCGGTTGGCCGTGTCGGAAACGCGGCTTTGCAGCGCCGCCGGCATCTGCAATTCATAAAAGCCGAACATGGACAGCGATAGCACGACGAAGACCAGTGCGAAGCTGCCCAGCACCCAGATGTTCTGCAGCGCGGCCGACAGCAGCGTGCCGGAAAGCCCGGCGGCGACGCCCACCGCGGCGTAGGTCACGGCCATGCCGAGGACGTAGGCCAGCGACAGCACGAAGGCGCGCAGATGCGTCACCGCATGGCCGTGATTGACGATGATGCCGGACAGGATCGGGATCATCGGGAACACGCAGGGCGTCAGGGACAGCAGCAGGCCGAAGCCGAAAAAGCTGACCAGCACCAGCGCCAGATTGTCGCCCTTGAACAGGCCGGCGATGCGCGAGCTTTCATCGGCCGGTTGGCCAGTCACTTGAGAAGTCGGCGCTGGCGCCACGGCGGGCGGCCCGGCCGCGGCCAGATCCAGCCTGGCTTCCTGGTTGATCGGCGGGTAGCAGATGCCGCCGTCCCAGCAGCCCTGCGAGACGGCCTTCAAGGTCACCGGTCCGGCCGCCTCGACCGGCAGCAGGATTTTCACTTCCTTGCGATAGACCTCGACCTTGCCGAAGATATCGTCCTCTTTCATCTTGCCGGGCGGCAGCTGCGGCGCGCCGAGGGTGCCGCCCTCCAGCGCGAACTTGAACTTGTCGCGGTACATGTAGTAGCCGTCGGTGATTTGCCAGCGGGCTTCGATGGTTTTGGCGTCGATCGCCCGTACCGAGAAACGGTAAGCCTGCTCGGGAGGAAGCGGATCTTCGGCCCGGGCCAGGCCGGTGAGGGCGAACAGCAGCAGGAACAGAAAGCGGATCAGCATGTAGGGGGGTTCCCGTCGGCGGGTTCGGCAAGGGTTTCGGCGCGAGTTTCCGTGACTACCCAGCTCAGGTAGTCCGGCAGACCGTGAGCGATTGGGACCGCGATGATCTCGGGAAGTTCATAGGGGTGGTGGGTGCGGATCGCCGCTTCCAGATCCGCATAGCGTGCTGCCGTGGTCTTGATCAGCAGCGGGACTTCCTGCGCGCTTTCGATTTCGCCCTGCCAGCGATACACCGAATGGCAGGGCGCCAGCACGTTCACGCAGGCCGCCAGGCGTTCCGTCACCAGCATCGTCGCCAGCGCATGCGCACTGGCCTCGTCGGGCAGGTTGGTGAGAAGCAGCAGGATCTGGCCGGTTTTCATCATGCTATTCTACCTTCGGGCGCCGGCCGGGCCGGGCTCGCCTGCAGCAAGCGGACGCCGGCCGGACGTTGCTCTTTGGCGACGGAATCAGGGTTTTATGCCGGTATTGGCCATGTCGGCGTTGCCGTCAGACAGAAACTCTGTTAGCGTTCCGGTGGAAACGCAGAATATGCTTTAGCATTTGATTGATTTGTTAATGATTTTATTGGGGATTCTTATATGACGAAAGCGATAGCCAACTTGTTGGCCGTTGCGGCTATTCTGGTGGCCGGGTCGCTGAATCAAGCGGCTGCGCAGGATGCCGGTTTCGACATAGTGCGTTTTCAGGTCGACGGGAATACGATTCTGGCGACGGAGAGGGTTGAGGCGCTGGTGGCGCCCTTTGTCGGCAAGGGCAAGGTTTATGGCGATGTGCAAAAGGCGCTGGAAGCGCTCGAAGGCGAGTTTCGCCGCCTCGGTTACGGCACCGTACAGGTTTATGTGCCGGAGCAGGAACTCACCTCCGGCGTCGTCCGGCTGGTGGTCAGCGAGGGCGTGGTCGGCAAGGTCACGATCACCGGCAACCAGCATTTCAACGACGAGAATGTTCGTGCCAGCCTGCCCAACCTGAAGGAAGGCACGGCGCCCAACATGCGCCAGCTTTCCGAAAATATCCAGCTCTCCAACGAAAACCCGGCAAAGCAGGTCGAAGTGACGCTGGCCGTCAGCGAAGAAGAAGGCAAGGTCAACGCCAGGGTGGATGTCAAGGAAGAAGATCCCACGCGTTTCTATGTCACGCTGGACAACACCGGCAGCCAGTCCACCGGTTATGCCCGGATCGGCGTTTCCTACCAGAACTCCAACCTGTTCAACCGCGACCAGGTGTTGACCCTGGCCTACACGACCGCCGTGGATCCCCCGGGCCGCATGAAGATCGGCGGCCGTCGGGTGCTGCCGTGGCGAACCGACGGCGACGGCGTAAAAATCGATATTTTCAGCATCGGCTACCGCCTGCCCCTGTATTCGCTGGGTGACAGCATCGACTTCATTTACGCCAATTCCAGCACCAACACCCCATCCGTTTCGCCGACACTCGGCGGCGGTCTCGGGATCAATGGCAAGGGCGATGTCTTCTCGCTTCGCTACAACCACAATTTTGCGCGCGCCGGCGAATACACCTCGAAGGCGGTGCTGGCCTACGACTACAAGTACCTGGACAATACCTGCAGCACCGGCGGCATCAAGACGCCCTTTGGTGTGGCCGGCTGTACGCCATTCACGGTACGGCCGATTTCCGTCACCTATAGCGGACAGTGGCAAAAACCGGGCGAAAACATCGATTTCTACGTCTCGGCGGCGAAGAACCTGCCGACGGGCGCGGATTATCCCTTCCCCGCTGCCTTCGATCCCCAGGATAACTATTCGGCGGCGTCGGGCTACAAGGTCAGGGACGACTTTTCCATCGTGCGGGCCGGCGGCAGCTATTTCGCCGCCATCGGCGGCGACTGGCTGCTGAGAGCCGCCCTGAACGGGCAGTACGCGCACCACGGCCTGCCCAACGTCGAGCAGTTCGGCATGACGGGCTGGACGACCGTGCGTGGTTTCAACGAGCGCGCCATCGCCCGGGATCGCGGCTATGTGGCCAATCTCGAGGTCTATACCCCGGACCTGGCCGCAGACATGGGCATACCGGGAAGTTTCAAGCTGCTGGGTTTCTATGATTCGGCGCAGGGTTTCAACATCTCCGCAGCCACGAACCA
>CAZYTN010000206.1:3359-4377 GCA_964650115.1 uncultured Sulfuritalea sp. | reverse complement strand
GCGGCAAGGGCCCGGTGGAACGCTGGTGGCAGGCGCCCGACCGCTTCCGCATCGAGATACGCTATCCCGGCGCGGCCGAATCGCGTTTGCTGCGCGGCGCCGAAGCCTGGCAGCAGGGCCAGCCGGCCACGGCGGCATTCCACGGGGCGCTGGTGCTGCAGGCGGCGCGCATGGGGCTGGCCTGGCGCCTGCAGGAAAACGCGCGGCGCGTCAGCGATCTCGGCACCCGGCCGGACAGCGCGGGCAAGCCGGCCAGAGTGCTGGAATGGCAGGTGCGGGAGGACATCCGGCTGATCGTCGAAGTCGATCCGGCGACCTTGCTGATCCGGCGCTCGCGCGGAATCCTGGCGTTCAACAACTCTTCGATGGAGTTTGCCACCGGCTATGAGGACTACCGGACCGTCGATGGCCGCCAGGTCGCCATGACCGAACAGCATTTCGCCATGGGCCAGTTCATCGGCACCACCACACTCGATAGCGTGGAGTTCCCCGCCGTGTTGCCGGCACCGACTTTCAATCCCGCTGCCGCCGGACTCAGCGCTCGCGCGCCCGGTGCGCCGCGCGCGGCAGCCGGCGGATGACCGCGCCTCTGACGGTGATGCCGGCACGGCCGCCATGAACAGCCGCGCAGCCACCCCTTGCAGCGACAGCGAAACCCCGCTCTGGATGCTGATCTTCGGCGCCTGGCTGATCGCCGGCGGGTCAACGCTGGGCGCGCTGTTCTTCGGCGAGGTCATGCAGTTGCCGCCCTGCGTGCTGTGCTGGTACCAGCGCATTTTCATGTTCCCGCTGGCGCTGATCCTGCCGCTCGGACTGTTTCCGCTCGACCGCAAGGTGATCCGCTACGGCCTGGGGCTGGCTGTTCCCGGCTGGGGCTTTGCGCTGTTTCACCAACTGCTGGTCGCCGGGGTGATTCCCGAAAGCATCAAGCCCTGTACCCGCGGCGTGCCCTGCTCGGAAACCGTCATCCAGTGGTTCGGCTTCCTCACCATTCCGCTGCTGTCGCTGGCGGCTTTTT
>CAZYTN010000206.1:0-3349 GCA_964650115.1 uncultured Sulfuritalea sp. | reverse complement strand
TGCGGAGTAGTCAATGAAACAGAAAACCTTGTTCACCGTTGCCGTGGTCTGCTTGCTGCTGGGCTTCATCGTCGCTGCGCTGCTCTACAACGTCGAACGCGAGGAACAGGCCGGCCAGGCCACTGCGGCGAACAGTGCCGCATTGGTACGCATGCACTCGCCGGCCCTGGGCCGGGCCGATGCGCCGGTGGTCATTGTGGAGTTCCTCGACCCGGCCTGCGAAACCTGCGCCGCCTTCTATCCGCTGGTCAAACAGATCCTCGCGGCGAATCCCGACAAGATCCGGCTGGTGCTGCGCTACGCACCTTTTCACAATGGTTCCGACCAGGTGGTCGCTGCACTGGAGGCGTCGCGCAAACAAGGCAAATTCTGGCAGGCGCTGGAGGCGCTGCTGGCGACGCAGGCCGACTGGGCGCCGCATCACGCGGCGGAGGTGGCGCGCATCTGGCCGAATCTGGAAAGGGCCGGCCTCAACCTGCCGCAACTGCGCACCGACATGGCGGCACCCGAAATCGCCGGCGTCATCGAGCAGGACCTGCTCGACGCGCAGACCCTCAAGGTCAGCAAGACACCGGACTTCTTCGTGAACGGCCGGCCGCTGCCGAGTTTCGGTTATGAACAGCTGAAAACGCTGGTGAACGAGGCGCTAAGCGCTACCCGTCGCTAGGCCGGAAACGAACCGCTGCTTTATTGACTAAAGCAGGCGCTCGATGTCGCCGGCCATGTCCTCCGGCTTCGTTGCAGAGGCATAGCGAGCGACCACCTTGCCATCGCGATCGACCAGGAACTTGGTGAAATTCCATTTGATGCCTTCGGTGCCGAGTACGCCGGGTGCTGCCGCCTTGAGGAAGGCGAAGACAGGATGCGTGTTATCGCCATTGACATCGACCTTGGCGAACATCGGGAAAGTCACGCCATAGGTCAGGCTGCAGAATTCTCCGATGGCCGCTTCATCGCCCGGCTCCTGCGCACCGAACTGGTTGCAGGGAAAACCGAGCACCGTCAGTCCCCGCTCGCCATATTTCCGCCACAGCGCCTCCAGGCCAGCATATTGCGGTGTAAAGCCGCAAGCACTGGCGACATTGACGAACAGCAGAACCCTGCCCTTGCAGTCCTGCATCGACCTCGTGCTGCCGTCGATCGATCGGGCCGACAGTTGGTAAAGTGCGCTCATCATTTCTCCTGGTCGAGTTTGACGGCATAACGCTTGAGGTCGGCCAGACGGACGACTTCCAGTGCCGCGAGAGAGGTGGATTCAAGCACCACCTGCGGTGCCTTGCCGGCCTGCAAGGCTTCCTGCCAGCGCGCGGAACACAGGCACCAGCGCTGTCCCGGCTTGACCCCGGGGAACTCGAATTCCGGGTGCGGCGTGGACAAGTCGTTGCCGCGGGATTTTGAAAACGCCAGAAATTCGGCGCTGGCAATGATGCAGACGCCATGGTTGCCGACGTCCTCTTCCGTCACCTGGCAGTCGCCGGTGCGGAAGAATCCGGTCATCGGATCGGTGCTGCAGGGCTGCAGGACGCCGCCCAGAACATTCTTTGCCAGATCATGCATGTTGTTCTCCAAGCCAAGTCTGGATTATTCACCATGAACGGCCCTGCTGGTTGCACGCCAAAAAAATTGGCCCGCGAACGGCAATACCGTTCACTTAACCGTTCGTGGTGAGCTTGTCGAACCACCCGCCACGCAACCAGCGCCCTTCGACAGGCTCAGGGCGAACGTAGTTTTTCTCAAGTGAGCGGCATTGGCCCGCGAACGGGCCATTTCCCTTTGCTGCGAATGGGCTTAGAGCCCGGCGTCGGCCCTCAACGCAGCAGCCTTGTCGGTCGCCTCCCAGGTGAACTCCGGCTCGTCGCGGCCGAAGTGGCCGTAGGCGGCGGTCTTTTCGTAGATCGGGCGCAGCAGATTGAGCATGGTGACGATGCCTTTCGGGCGCAGGTCGAAGTGCTTCTTCACCAGTTCGGCGATGGTGGCATCGGGCACCTTGCCGGTGCCTTGCGTGGTGACCCAGACCGAGGTCGGTTCGGCAACGCCGATGGCGTAGGAGATCTGCACCAGGCACTTGCTGGCGAGACCCGCGGCGACGATGTTCTTCGCCACGTAGCGGCCGGCATAGGCGGCGGAGCGGTCGACCTTGGACGGGTCCTTGCCGGAAAAGGCGCCGCCGCCGTGAGGCGCCGCGCCGCCATAGGTATCGACGATGATCTTGCGCCCGGTGAGGCCGCAGTCGCCCTGGGGACCGCCGACGACGAAACGCCCGGTGGGATTCACCAGGTACTTGATCTCGCCCTTGATCAACTCTTTCGGCAGCATCGGCTTGATGATTTCCTCGATCACCGCCTCGCGGATCTGCGGCAGTTCGATGTCCGGCGCATGCTGGGTGGAGACCACCACGGTATCGATGGAATGCGCCTTGCCGTCCTGGTAGCGGATGGTGACCTGCGACTTGGCGTCGGGGCGCAGCCAGGGCAGGCGGCCGTCGCGGCGCAGCATCGACTGGCGCTCGACCAGGCGGTGCGCGAGATGGATCGGCAGCGGCATCAGCACCGGCGTCTCGTCGCAGGCGTAGCCGAACATCAGGCCCTGGTCGCCGGCGCCCTGGTTCAGGTTGTCGTCGTAGGCCTTGTTCACGCCCTGGGCGATGTCCGGGCTCTGCTTGTCGTAGGCCACCAGCACGGCGCAGCCCTTGTAGTCGATGCCGTACTCGGTGTTGTCGTAGCCGATGCGCTTCAGCACGTTGCGCGTGATGCCGATGTAATCGACGTTGGCGTTGGTGGTGATTTCGCCGGCGAGCACCACCAGGCCGGTATTGCACAGGGTTTCGGCGGCGACGCGGGAATGCGCATCCTGCGCCAGGATGGCGTCGAGGATGGCATCGGAAATCTGGTCGGAGACCTTGTCCGGATGGCCCTCCGAGACGGACTCGGAAGTGAAGAAATATTCTTGTGCCATGTGTTCTGCTCCAGAAAACGTAGTTTCAGTGAAGGCTGACGCCGATTCCATCGGCGTTAAGCGCAGCGGCCGAAACTAAACTAAAACGCCCCACAATTGGCGAGGCCAGCTATGGGGCGGAAGCAGGCGACGCTTTAGCGATATTTGTTTTCCGACCGCCGCTGTTTCCCGGGGTCTTCTCCGCCTCGCAAGTTGTCATTTAACTCGGCGGATCAGTGCGCATTTTAGGCCTGATCGGCCGCAACCGTCAATTGCGGCGAAAACCGATAGCCGCACGCAGCGACTGACTATTCCGCGAGGAATAGGCCCTAAACTCCGCCCATGCTCTGGCTGCTCCAGTTCTGCGCGGCGCGCGCCGCCTTCGCCACGATGTTCACCGCCTGGTCGGCGGTGC
>CAZYTN010000205.1:0-4393 GCA_964650115.1 uncultured Sulfuritalea sp. | reverse complement strand
TCCCACTGGATCAGCGTCGGCACCAGTCCGTCGCCGGGCAGGTGGCCGTCGGCCGGTACGCTGATGCGCCAGCGGTAGTCGCCGCGTTCCATGGAAAGAATATCCCCCAGCGGTTCCGCGCTGCCGGCCGCGTCGCGCGAAATGTCGTCGCTGCGCGCGACCCAGTGGATCAGTCGCGGGCGATCCGGCAGCAGTTTCCCGGGCAGGTCGAGTTCAAACCAGCGCGGACGGCCCGGCGGCGCTGCCGCGGGGTCGATGGCAATCAGTTCCAGGTAGAAGTTGTCGCCAAGGCCGAGCAGGCGATTGTGCGTGCCCATGCGCATGTGCCTGCCACCCGTCGCAAGCGCAACCCCGAGGTGATGCTCCAGCCAGGCAGTACCTGCGTCGAGGTCGCGCGCGGCGAGGACCAGGTGATCGGGTTCGATCACCGACACCCTCAGGTCTTGGGCTTCAGATGCACATGCCCGTGACCACTGCCGGCAGGCCGGTAGCCGTGACCATGCAAACGTCCGGAATCGATCTCGACGTCGATCAGGTTGAGCTGGCCGTGACGCACGCCGCGCTCGGCGATCAGCGCATCGGCAAAGCTGCGCACCGCGGCTGTCGGCCCGCGCAGGACGACGCTCTCCAGGCAGTTCTCGTGATCGAGATGGGCGTGCATGGTCGCCACGGTCAGGTCGTGCTGGCCGTGCTGCAGCGCCGTCAGGCGTTCCGCCAGGTCGCGCTCGTGGTGGTTGTAGACGTAGGACAGGTTGGCGACGCAATGCGTCGCATCGCCGCGATTCTGACGCGCCGCTTCAAGATGCGCGCGCAGCAGGTCGCGCATCGCTTCGGAACGGTTGCTGTAACCGCGCTCGGCGATCAACCGGTCGAATTCGGCCGCCAGGTCGGCATCCAGCGATATCGTGATGCGTTCCATTCAGTTGCCGACCTTCAGGTCCAGGACTTTCTCGACGACGTGTCCGCGCCTGAGGCGTTCCAGCCGATGCTCGCGGTCCGTCTCGACGACGCGGTTCAGGTAGTCGAGATTTCGGTCGATCGATTCCTGGTAGAAATTCCGCTCGGCCCCCGTCAGTTCGCCGAAATGCTGCGCCAGATGCACCGAAAGCCCTTTCAGGTCGGTGTCGAGCCGGCCTCGGGTCATGCGGTAGAAGGCCGTGGTCTTTTCCAGCAGGTCGTGGATGTCGGCAAAGCCGCCGAGCTGCGCCTCCTCGAACTCGAAGTAGAGCAGCAGCACGCGTTCGAGATACTCGCGATTTGCCATCTGGCCGATCAGGTCGGCGGTGGCCGTGGCGTAGGCGGCACGCTGCTGCTGCAGGTTGTCGAACTTGACCCAGTCGGGATGCTTGCGGTGATCGGTGAGCATGATGACCTTGGTCGTCGCCGCCAGCAGATCCGGCGGCAATCCCGGCAAATGCCGGCGCGTGAATTCCACCCCGCGCATGACATGGCTGTCGGTGAATTGGGCGCCGGTGCCGCTGGCCTCCTGATCGCTCATGAGATAGCCGACGTCGTGCATCAGGGCGCCGATCAGCGCAGCATCCACGTGGTCGGCATCCAGTCCCTGGCCGGCCAGGTGCAATCCATGCAGCATGCGCGCCGTACACAGCACCACCTCGTTGGTATGGGTGCGGTTGTGATACAGCGTCTTCAGCTTCTGATAACCCGGCAGATTGCCGTCGAAGGCCTTGTTGAGCAGTTCGAAGGTGCCGCCGACGCGCGTCAGATCGTGCCCCGGCGCAAAGCTGCGGACGATCTCGCCCACCTGCGCCTCCACCTCTCCGGTGTCGCTAACATTTCCCAGCGCGGCAAAAGGGCTGTCGTGGTTCATGGCTTACGTCTGGCGCGCATTGTGCGCTAGAAACAGGATGCTAGCAGAGCGAATCCGGAAAAGCTGCGATCATGCCAAAAACCCCTGTACCACGGCTTCCGCGGTAGGTAAATGGCGGGCACCGCGTCGAAGGTTTGACCTGGATTAAACCGCGGCGGCGGAACAGGGATATGCTGCATTGCACTAAGCACTTGGTTTGCATCCCCTGGGAGCTTTTATTTATGTCCGATACTCATGTCATCGAGACCGTGCTTGACCGCCACCGCCGCGACGGCACGCGCCTCGTGCAGATCCTGCGCGAAATCCAGGAACAACTGGGCTGGCTGTCCCCCGCCACGCTGACCCATGTCGCTGCGGCGATCGGCTGGCCGCGCGCCATGGTCAGCGGCACGGCCTCCTTCTACAGCTTTTTCCACACCCGGCCGCGCGGCAAATATTGCGTGCTCTGGTCCGACAACATCACCGACCGCATGCTGGGCAATGCCGATCTCATGGATGCCATGTGCAAGAAGCTCTGGCTGGAGCCCGGCAGGGTTTCCGAAGACGGCCTGGTCAGCGTGAACACCACCTCCTGCACCGGCATGTGCGACCAGGGTCCGGCCTTGCTGGTGAATTACCGCGCCATCACGCGCATGACCCAAACCCGGCTCGGCGAAATGGTCGGCCTGATTCGCCAGGAAACGCCCGTCGCCGACTGGCCCGCCGAGTGGTTTGCAGTCGAGGACAACATCCGCCGCCGCGATATCCTGCTCGATCACGGCCTGACGCCGGGTCAGGCGCTCGCCGGCGCGCTCAAGTTCGGCCCGGAAAAGATCCTGGCCGAGATCAAGGATGCGAAACTGCGCGGTCGCGGCGGCGCCGGCTTTTCCACCGGCCTTAAATGGGAAGCCTGCCGTAACGCTTCCGGCAGCGGCGCCAATCCGGCGCACTACGTGGTCTGCAACGCCGACGAAGGCGAGCCGGGCACCTTCAAGGATCGCGTATTGCTGACCTCATATGCCGACCTGGTGTTCGAGGGCATGAGCATCGCCGGCCTCGTAGTCGGCGCGAAGAAGGGCCTCATCTACCTGCGTGGCGAATATCGCTACCTGCTGGAACCCCTGGAGTCGGCGCTGGCGGCACGGCGGCAGGGAAATCTGCTGGGCAGGAACATCCTCGGCAGCGATTTCGAATTCGACATCAAGATCCACCTCGGCGCCGGCGCCTACATCTGCGGCGAGGAATCGGCGCTGATCGAGTCGCTGGAAGGCAAGCCGGGCCGACCGCGCATCCGCCCGCCCTTCCCGGTCACCCGCGGCTACCTCGACCAGCCGACCACGGTGAACAACGTCGAGACCCTCGCCGCCGCCTGCCTGATCGCCGCGCACGGCGGCGACTGGTATGCGCAGCACGGCACCGAAAAATCCACGGGCAGCAAGATCCTCTCGGTCAGCGGCGACTGCGAGCGTCCCGGCATCTACGAGTATGCCTACGGCGTCACGGTGCGCCAGGTGCTGGAGGACTGCGGCGCGACGGATTCGCAGGCGGTGCAGATTTCCGGGCCCTCGGGCATCTGCGTCGCCGCCGAGGAGTTCGGCCGCCGCATTGCCTTCGAGGACCTGCCCACCGCCGGCGCCTTCATGATCTTCGACGAGACGCGCGACATGTTCGAGGTCGCGCGCAACTTCGCCCACTTCTTCGCCCACGAGTCCTGCGGTTTCTGCACCCCCTGCCGGGTCGGCACCACCCTGGTGAAGAACCTGATGGACAAGATCGCCAGCAACCACGGCTCGCCCTACGACATCAACGAACTGTTCAAGCTGCACCGCCTGATGCAGGGCGCCAGCCACTGCGGCCTGGGCAACAGCGCCTGCAACCCGGTGTTCGACACGCTCAACAAGTTCCGCCCCGCCTACGAACGCCGGCTCAAGTCGCTCGACTACGAACCGGCCTTCGATCTTGATGCCGCGCTTTCTCAGGCCCGGCAGATGACGGGCCGCGACGATGCGGCGGCACACTTGCAAAACGAGGAAACGACATGAGCCTGACCTTCCAGCTCGACGGCGAAGACATTGCATTCACGCCGGGACAAACCATCATGCAGGCCGCCAAGGCCGCCGGAGTGTATATCCCGCACCTGTGCTGGCATCCCGACTTCCCCGCGCATGGCTCCTGCAAGCTGTGCACCGTAAAGGCCAATGGCCGCTTCGGTTCCAGCTGCACCATGGAGGCGCAGGCCGGCATGGAAGTCGAAAACCGCACGGCCGAACTCGACGACAAGCGGCGCACCCTGCTGCAGATGTTCTTCGTCGAAGGCAACCATTTCTGCCCTTCCTGCGAAAAGAGCGGCAACTGCGCACTGCAGGCCACGGCTTACGAGCTGAAGATGATGTCGCCGCACTTCGACATGTTCTATCCCGACCGCCCGGTGGATGCCTCGCATCCCGACGTGCTGCTCGACTTCAACCGCTGCATCATGTGCAGCCTCTGCGTCACCGCCTCGCGCGAGGTCGACGGCAAGAACGTCTTCGCCATGGGCGGGCGCGGCATCCTCGGCCGCCGCATCCACATCAACAGCGAATC